>NZ_ARZA01000204.1 GCF_000387765.1 Caldisalinibacter kiritimatiensis | reverse complement strand
ATAAGTGATTATTTTGCAGCTGAAATGAGATTTACACAGGTAATGAATGATATTTATAAGATATTAGGAGAAGCAATAGAAATAAAAGATGAATAAAAGATATAATTTAATTTTAAGAAAAACTAAGATTATATAGGGAGGATAAAAGTGAATACAAGATACCTATCAAAATCGGCTGCAATAGCAGCTTTATATGTAATTTTAGTAGCACTTGAGATACCACTTGGTACATTAGCTTTTGGACCTGTACAGATAAGGGTGGCAGAAGCCTTGGTGCTATTGCCATTAATTGAAAGTGCGGCAATCCCAGGAGTATTTATTGGATGCTTATTGGCTAATACTATTCTGACTTTTACATCAGGATTTGGTTTGATTGATATAGTTGGTGGGAGTTTAGTTACATTAATTGCTGCTTACTTAACTAGTAAGATGCCTAATAAAATATTGGGTGTTATACCACCTGTAGCATTAAATGGACTAATTGTGTCAATATGGGTTGCAAAATTTACTAATTTTCCATACTGGCCTACAGTAGGTTTTATAGCTTTAGGAGAATTAATAGCTGTAGGGTTATTTGGTAGTATAGTTTTATATGCTTATGAAAGAATTAAAGATAGAATATAAAATGGCCGTGTAATACGGTCATTTTTTATATCTAGAAACAATAGTAATTAATTTACTTGTAAAAGAATTAGTTAAATTGTATAATTAAGTAGAAAATGTTTGAGGGGGAGTGTAATAGTTGCCTGATATATTGTCAAAGGAAAAAAAGAGAAAGAAGAATACAAGGTTAAGAAAATTTTTCTTCACTTTGTTAATTATCTTAACATTAGCTTTTATATCAGCTAAACAGTATTACATAAGTCAAACGCAACCCGTTGCTGTAAATAATATAAGTGAGGTTACTATTGTAATTCCGAAGGGAAGTTCGACATCAAAAATAGCATTGATATTAAAGGAAAATAATCTTATTAGAAATGAATTGTTATTTAAGTTTTTATGTAAAGTAGATGGAATAGATGGAAAATTAAAGGCAGGTAAATATAAATTAGATAATGGTATGACACCTAAAGAGATATTAAATAAACTAGTTGAAGGAGGAGTTCTAAAGGAAACAGTAAAGTTTACTATTCCGGAAGGGTTTGAGTTAAGAGAAATAGCTGATAGATTAGCTAATCAAAGGATAGTAAATAAAGAAGAATTTTTAAGTATGTGTGAAGACATATCGTATTTCTCTGATGAGTTTAACTTTTTAAATGAGTTACCAAATAACACTACTTTAGAAGGATATCTTTTTCCAGATACCTATGAAGTTTATAAAGATGCTACTGAGGAAGAGATAATAAGAAAAATGTTAAAAAGATTTGATGAAGTCTATAATGAAGATATAATAAAAAAAGCTAAGCAGCTAGATATGACTATAAATGAAGTAATTACTTTAGCCTCTATAATAGAGAGAGAGGCACAAGTTGATAGTGAGCGACCACTGATATCAGCTGTATTTCATAATAGATTGAACATAGGTATGAAGTTACAGTCGTGTGTAACTGTACAATATGCTTTAGGAGAAAGAAAACAAAGCCTTACTTATGATGACTTAGAAGTTGAATCAAAATATAATACTTATTTATATAAAGGATTGCCACCAGGACCAATTGCATCACCTGGAGCAGCCTCAATTGAAGCTGCTGTAAAACCAGCAGATGTTGATTATATTTATTTTGTGGCTAATGGAGATGGAACTCATACTTTTACTGATAATTATAAAGAGTTTTTGAAAGCAAAGCATGATGAGTAGTATACTTTTTAAAAGAAGAAAAATAATACGTGGTAGGGAACCACGTATTATTTATGTAAATAAGTAAAGGGAGAGATTAATTTGAGTAATATAAACGAAGAATATATAGAAGAGTATATTAGAAGCATATTACCAAAAAACGACGATTATTTAGTTGAATTAGAAAAATATTCTAAAGAAAATCATATCCCTATTGTTCATCCTGAAGTAGCAAATTTTTTAAAGGTTATGATAAAGATAACAAAAGCAGAAAAAATACTAGAATTGGGTACTGCTATTGGTTATTCGGCTTTGATAATGGCTAACGCTATGGAATCGAAGGGGAAAATTGTAACTATTGAAAGAAGAGAAGATATGATTGAATTAGCAAAGGAGAACATAAAAAATAGCGAAACGAATGTTGATATTGAGATAATAAAAGGTGAAGCACAGAAAGTTTTACCATCTATTAATGATGAGTTTGATTTAATATTCCTAGATGCAGCAAAAAGTAAGTATATGGATTTTCTTCCTTATTGTATTAATAATTTAAAGACTAGGGGTATAATAATATCAGACAACGTACTTTTTAAAGGGATGGTTGCTAATGACCAATTAGTCGTGAGAAGGAAGAAAACAATAGTTAGAAGAATGAGAGAATATCTAGAGTACATATCAAATAATGAAGAATTAGAAACAAGTGTAATACCAATTGGTGATGGTATAGCACTATCGTATAAAAAGGAGGTACAAAAATGAAAAAACCTGAATTACTAGCACCAGCAGGAAGTTTAGAAAAGTTGAAAATGGCTATTATTTATGGAGCAGATGCGGTATATCTAGGAGGGCAACAGTTTGGTTTAAGGGCAGCTGCTAAAAACTTTACATTAGAAGAAATTGAAGAGGGAGTAAAGTTTGCACATGATAGAGGAAAAAAGGTTTTTGTAACAGTTAATATTTTAGCTCATAATAATGATTTAAAAGGTATGCCAAATTATATTGAAAAGTTAAATGAAATAGGTGTAGATGCAGTTATAGTATCTGACCCTGGAGTTATAAACATTGTTAAAGAAGTGGCTCCAGATATGGAAATACATTTAAGTACACAAGCAAATATGACAAACTATGCATCTGCTAAGTTTTGGTATAACCAAGGTGTTAAAAGAATAGTTGTAGCTAGAGAATTATCGCTAAAAGAAATTAAAGAAATAATAGAAAACAAGCCAAAAGACTTAGAAATAGAAGCTTTTGTACATGGAGCTATGTGTATTTCTTATTCAGGTAGATGTTTATTAAGTAATTATATGGTAGGTAGAGATGCAAATAGAGGAGCATGTGCGCATCCTTGTAGGTGGAGATATTATTTAGTAGAAGAAAAAAGACCTGGAGAATACTTCCCAATTGAAGAAGATGAAAGAGGAACATTTATTTTTAATTCTAAGGATTTATGTATGATTGAGCATATTCCTGAGTTAATTGAAGCAGGAATTCATAGTTTCAAAATTGAAGGAAGAATGAAAAGTGCTTATTATGTTGCTACAATTGTAAGGGCATATAGAATGCTTATAGATAAATATCTTGATAATCCTAATGATTATGTTTATAATGATAAATGGTTAAATGAAATTAAAAAGGCTAGTCATAGGGATTTTACTACAGGATTTTATTTCGGAAAACCTACTGAAAAGGACCAATTATATACAAGTAGTTCATACATTAGGAATTATGATTTTGTAGGTTTAGTTTTAGATTATGACAAAGAAACAAATATAGCAACAATACAGCAAAGAAATAGGATGTTCCAAGGTGATGAAGTTGAAATATTTGGACCAAATAAAGAGCATTTTAACTATGTAATTGAAAAAATGTGGGATAAAGATGGAAATGAAATTGAAGTAGCACCGCATCCACAGCAAATAGTTAAAATGAAAATTGATGGAAATGTAGAACCTTGGGACATGCTCAGAAAAGCTAGAAAGGAATGATGTATTTGAAACGACCTATACTTATCGGAATAACAGGAGGAAGTGGTTCGGGCAAAAGTACGGTAGTAAGAAAGATTTTTTCTGAATTACCTGAAGAAAAAATAGTTATTATTGAGCAGGACTCATATTATAAAGATCAAAGTCATTTATCATTTGAAGAAAGAGTAAAAACAAATTATGACCATCCTTTAGCCTTTGATAATGATTTATTATTAGAACATTTAAAGATGATACTTGATGGAAAACCAATAGAAAAGCCATTATATGATTATGAATTACATAACAGAAAAGAAGAAACTGTTAGAGTTGAGCCTAGAGATATAATAATTCTTGAAGGAATACTTGTTTTAGATGATAAAAGAATTAGAGATTTACTAGATATGAAGATATTTGTTGATACTGATTCAGATGTTAGACTTGTCCGTAGGATTATAAGAGATATAAGGGATAGAGGTAGAACTTTAGAATCAGTAATCAATCAATATATGACTACAGTTAGACCAGCTCATATACAATTTATCGAACCATGTAAAAAATATGCTGATATTATAATTCCTGAGGGTGGTTATAACAAAGTAGCTATTGACCTTATGGTAACTAAAATTAAGTCAATTATAAGAGAAAAACAAAAATAGTATTATACCTCCTAGAGATGTTGGAAATAATTCTTATGTAGGCATCTTCAGGAGGTGTTTTTATGTCTAATAAAATAAGTAAAGATATCGTAAGAAGACTTTATATATTATCTTTCATTTCTCTGATGGTATTTTCAATATTACTAGGTAGGATTTTTTATATACAAGTTATTAAGGGAGAAAAGTATAAACATGCTGCAGAAAGCCAGAGGATTAGAAAGGTTAGAATACAACCAGCTAGAGGAATAATATACGACAGAAATTTAATTCCTTTAACTAACAGAAAAAGAATACCAACGATTATTGTATTTAAAGAGATAGTTAATGATGCTGAAGAAACTTTAGAATATTTAAAGGATATTACTGGACAAAGTAAAGATCAAATAAAAGAGTATATGGACAACTCAAAAAAAATAGTGGAAATACCTATAAAAAAATCTGAAATAACAAATTTAAAGAATAAAAAAGGGATACTTAAAGTGAATAAAGTTCTTAGGTACGAAAAAGATAATATATTAGCACATGTTATTGGATATATTAATAAAAGTGAAAATAAGGGACAAAGTGGAATAGAATTACTATATGATGACATATTAGCTATGAAAGATTTAAATATTGATGATGACTATGGAACTGTAAAAGTGACATTAGATGGAAAAAATAGATTGATACCAGGTTTTGGGTATAAAACTGTTACTAGTACTGATAGAGATATTACTAATAGTGTTAAATTAACGATAGATTATCATATACAAAAACTTGTTGAGAATATAATGGATGTTGAAAAAAAGAATGGTGCTGTGATAGTAGCTGAAGTAGAAACTGGTAACATAGTAGCGATGGTTAGTAGGCCTAACATAGACCAAGATAATATTTCAGCACACTATAATAGCCAAATGAATGACTGCTATAATAAAGCTATTCAGTATCCTTATCCACCAGGTTCTTTATTTAAAATAGTTGTGCTTTTATCTGCACTTGAAGAAGAAAAGGTTTCTCTCGATGAAGAGTTTGTTTGTAGCGGATATGAAGAAGTGGGTAGTACGATTATTAAGTGTCATACATATAATACTGGTGGTCATGGATGTATTAATGTACAGGAAGCATTTTACGATTCATGTAATTCTGTGTTTATAAAATTAGGAAAAAGGGTTGGCGCTAAAAAGATTATAGAGACTGCTAAAAAACTGGGTTTTGGTGAAAAAATAGGTATAGGGTTAGAAGAGGAAAAGGCAGGAAGATTACCTAAAGGAGATGAGCTTTTCGGGCCTGCTATTGGGAACATTTCTATAGGTCAAGGAACAATAGAAGTAACACCATTACAAATAACTAATATGATGATGGTTATAGCTAATAATGGAATTCAAAAGGATATGAGACTTATTGAAGGTATAGTAACAGAAAGAGGTAATATGGTCAAAAAATATAGAAGTAACGAAGAAAAAATAGTAATTCAACCAAAATACAATAATATATTAATGGAATACATGGAAGATGTAATAGAAAAAGGAACTGCCAAAAACATATCATTAGATGATATTGGAGGAGGTGGGGGAAAGACTGGGTCAGCTCAAGCTATTTTAAATGGTAATGAAACTATACATGCTTGGTTTAGTGGATATTTTCCTAAGGAGAAACCTAAATATGTAATTACCGTACTTATAGAAGAAGGTATTTCAGGAGGAAAATGTGCAGCACCAATTTTTGAAAAAATAGCAAGAGGTATAACTTTATTAGGCAAATAAATATAAATGTACGTGCACACTTTCAGGGGATACAGCATATAATTTAATGTGACCCATATAGTGGAGGTGTGCATTTTAATGTGGAGCACTTTTATTATGATATTGAGTAATATCATACACCCTTTTATACCTCATATAGGATATATATCTAATAATAACTCTTTTCCACAGCCTTTATCTCCAGAAGAGGAAGAAGAACTATTGATAGCTTATGAAAACGGTGATGAAGAAGCTAAAAACATACTAATAGAAAGAAATCTACGTTTAGTTGCTCATATTGTAAAGAAATATCACAATACAGGTAGGGATACTGACGACCTTATTTCAATAGGGACTATTGGATTAATAAAAGCAATTACAACATTTGATAGAAATAAGGGTACGCGTCTTGCGACATACGCTGCAAGATGTATAGATAATGAGATATTGATGACAATACGTTCTAGTAAAAAGATAAAGTCAGAGGTTTCCTTACAAGACCCAATTGGTGTAGATAAAGAAGGTAATGAAATTTCTTTAATAGACATATTGGGTTCAGATGCTGACCAAATAATTGATGAAGTAAATTTGAAAATGCAGATAAAAAAGTTATACAGTAAGATGAACAAGGTTTTAAAAGGGAGAGAAAAAACAATTATAGAGTTAAGATACGGATTAACTAATTATGGGTGTAAGACCCAAAGAGAGATAGCTAAAATGTTAGGAATTTCTAGGTCTTATGTTTCGAGAATAGAAAAGAGGGCAGTAGAAAAATTAAATAAAGCATTTAATTGTAAGTAAAAAGAAACACTGCTAAAGGTAGTGTTTCTTTTTTATTACTTATTATTAATAGAATCTAGAAAAGTTAGAGTTTTATATTCATTACAGAGCTTGACCAAATTTGTAATGCTTTTTTCATACGTGTATGCATTGTTGTGTTTAAAAACAAGATTAAAATCTGAATCGAAAATTAAAATAACATTCTTATTTTTTGCTATCCACAAAGGAAAAGTAGCCATGATATCACAACTTTCTATATAAAATTAATCTTTATATATTTTATGAAGCTTGATAACAGAGTGTTAAAAGATAACAACTAACTTTAATATAGAAAATCAGAGGATGAATAATGCAATAATTACTAGCAAATACTATTCAGAGGAATAAATAGAGAGAAATATAATCAGCGAGGTGAATATTATTTATGGGTGTGAGAATAGAGCATACAGAAGAAGAGAATTATAAAAAACTAGATGAAATTATAGATAGATATAAAGACCAAGAGGGAATGCTTATACGAATATTGCAAAAAGCTCAAGATGTATTTGGATATTTACCAAGAGAAGTACAATCATACATTTCAGAGAGACTTAATATACCAATTTCAACGATAAATGGTGTTGTAAGCTTTTACTCATTATTTTCCCAAGAGCCTAGAGGAAAATACACTATAGGTGTATGTATGGGTACTGCTTGTTACGTAAAAGGTGCTCAAGAAGTTTTAGACGCTATAAAAGATGAATTACAAATAGATGTAGGAGATACTACTATGGATAGACTGTTTACATTAAAGGCTACAAGATGTATAGGTGCTTGTGGTTTAGCACCTGTTATAACTATAAATGATGAGGTTTACGGAAGACTAACACCATCAGATGTACCATCAATTCTATATAAATACATTAAAACAAATAAGAAATCACAATTAGATAGACAGGGGTGAAAAAGTTGAATATAACGCCTATTAAATCACAAGAGGAATTAAAGAAAGTAAGAGAAGAGACCTATAATAACATGAGATTGCGTTTTAAAGATACTAATATTGAAAAAGAAATCGAAAAATATCATATTTTAGTATGTGCAGGAACAGGGTGTACATCATCAAAGAGCGATGCAGTAAGAGAGAGGTTACATAAAGAAATTAAAAAGCGAAATCTAAGCGATAAGGTAAAAGTATTTAAAACTGGATGCTTTGGTTTTTGTAAACTTGGCCCTATAGTGGTTGTACATCCAGATAGAACTTTTTATATAAAAGTAGAAGCTAAAGATGTTGACGAAATACTAGATAGTCACATAGGTAAAGGTCAAGTAGTGGAAAGATTATTATATAAGTCAGTAAATAATGACGAGGTTCAGAAAACAATAGATGAAATAGATTTTTTCAATCATCAAATGAGAATAGCACTCAGAAATTGTGGAGTTATTAATCCTGAAGATATTAAAGAATATATAGCAATGGGAGGATATAATAATTTAGCTAATATATTGACAAACAAAACTCCACCAACAGATATAATTGAAGAATTAAAAAAATCAGGATTACGAGGTCGTGGTGGAGGAGGTTTCTTAACAGGACAAAAATGGGAATATGCATATAATTATGAAGGTAACAAGAAATTTGTATTGTGTAACGCTGATGAAGGAGACCCTGGTGCTTTTATGGACCGCTCAATATTAGAAGGTGATCCACACAGTGTTATTGAAGCGATGATTATAGCAGGATATTGTATTGGTGCACATCAAGGATATGTTTATGTAAGAGCTGAGTATCCAATTGCAGTTGATAGATTAGAAATAGCGATAGACCAAGCTAAAAAGGCAGGTTTATTAGGGCAAAATATTTTTGGAAGTGGTTTTGACTTTGATTTAGACATTAGATTAGGCGCTGGAGCATTTGTATGTGGTGAGGAGACAGCATTGATTCAATCTGTTATGGGTATGAGAGGTGAACCTAGACCAAGGCCTCCGTTTCCTGCTGAAGTCGGTTTATGGGAAAAACCTACACTTAATAATAATGTGGAGACCTTTGCTAATATACCTGTAATTTTAGAAAAGGGAGCAGATTGGTTTGCCAGTATAGGTACGGAGAACAGCAAAGGAACTAAGGTATTTGCTTTAGCTGGACAGATTAATAATACTGGTTTAATTGAAGTTCCTATGGGTACTACTCTACGTACTATTATATATGACATAGGTGGAGGTATCCATGATAATAAACAATTTAAAGCAGCTCAAACGGGAGGCCCATCAGGTGGATGTATACCTGCTGATTACTTAGATATAAAAATTGATTTTGATACACTTGCAGACATTGGGTCAATGATGGGTTCTGGCGGTATGATTATTATGGATGAAAGTGATTGTATGGTTGATATAGCAAGATTTTATTTAGAATTCGCACAAGATGAGTCCTGTGGCAAATGTGTACCATGTAGAGTTGGTACAAGAAGAATATTAGAGATACTTAAAAAGATTACTAAAGGGAAAGGTGAGATGGAGGACTTAAAGATATTAGAAGACTTATGTTATGATATTAAAGATTCTTCATTGTGTGGATTAGGTCAATCAGCACCTAACCCAGTATTAAGTACATTACAGTATTTTAAAGATGAATATATAAAGCACATTAAAGATAAGGAATGTCCTGCTGGTGTATGTAACGACTTATTAAAAGTAGTAATTTCAGACGAAAAGTGTGTTGCTTGTGGAATATGTGCCAGAGTATGTCCTGTAAATGCTATTACAGGAGAAAATAAGAACCCTCCATTTCATATACATCAAGATGTTTGCATAAAATGTGGGGCGTGTATTCCTAAGTGTCCTGTAGATGCAATATATAAAAGATAAAGGTAGGTGAGATGAGTGGAGAATAGAAGAGAAAGTGAAGAATTAAAAGTTGCAGAAGAAAAAGTAACTATAAATATAGATGGTAAAGATTATCAGGTTCCTAAAGGTATTAGTGTCCTTGAAGCTGCTCGGATGGTAAATATAGAAATACCAAGCTTATGTTATTTAAAGGATATTAATGAAGTAGGTACATGTAGAGTATGTGTTGTTGAGATTGAAGGTACCCGTAACCTTCAAGCCTCATGTGTTTATCCAGTAAGAGAAGGATTGAAAGTTAGAACTAATACTGAGAGAGTAAGACGTGCGAGGAAAACAGCAGTTACTCTACTTTTATCTAATCACAATAGGGAGTGTACTACTTGTATAAGAAATTTAAACTGTGAACTTCAAAATCTTGCAGATAGCTTAGGAATTAGAAATATCCCTTATACTGGTGAAAAAAAAGATTATGGATTTTTTGATAATAACCCAGCTATACAAAGGGACTATAATAAATGTATTAACTGCAGAAGATGTATGGCTATTTGCAATAAGATACAAGAGTGTTACGTTTATTCACCATTAAATAGAGGTCTTAATACAATAATAGCTCCAGCCTTCCAAAAAGATTTGTCTGAAGTAAGCTGTATAATGTGCGGTCAATGTGTATTAGCATGTCCAACAGCATCACTTACAGAGAAAGAATATATTAAAGAAGTGTGGGAAGTTATATCAGACTCTAATAAGCATGTAGTAGTACAAACAGCACCATCAATACAAGTAACTATAGGAGAAGAATTTGGCATGCCAGTAGGTTCATTTGTTGCAGGTAAGTTGGTAGCTGCACTAAGAAGATTGGGATTTGATAAAGTATTTGCTACTGATGTAACTGCAGATTTAACGATATTAGAAGAAGGTAACGAACTTATGGAAAGAGTATTACATGAGCCTGAAAAGCTACCATTACTATCTTCATGCTGTCCAGGATGGGTAAAATATGCAGAACATTTTTATCCAGAGTTTTTACCACATCTTTCTTCTACCAAATCACCTCATGAAATGTGTGGGGCATTAACAAAGACATGGTATGCTAAAAAATATGGTATAGACCCTTCAACTATTGTTAATGTTGCTATAATGCCTTGTACAGCTAAGAAATATGAAGCAGCACGACCAGAAATGGAATCAGACGGATATAGAAATGTAGACTATGTATTAACTACAAGGGAATTAGCTAGAATGATAAGACAAGTAGGGATTGATTTTGTAAATTTACCCGATGAAGAATATGATGAACCCTTTGACCAATATAGTGGTGCAGGCATGATTTTTGGAGCTACAGGTGGAGTATTAGAGGCTGCTGTTCGTACGGCTCATAAGTTAATAACAGGAGATGAAATGCCGGTACCTGATTATGAAGATGCTAGGGGACTAAGGGGATTAAAATATGGTAAAGTTAATCTTGGGGATAGAACAATCACTATTGCTATAGCCCATGGAACAGGCAATGCAAAAAAAGCATTAGAAGCTTTTAAAAGCGGAGAGAAAAAATTTGATTACATGGAAGTTATGGCATGTCCAGGAGGATGTGTCGGTGGTGGAGGACAACCAATATTGAGCAGTAGAGATTATAAATATATTTCATTGAGTTATAGACATAATCGTGCAGATGCATTATACAATGTAGACAGAGGTAAGAAGATAAGAAGGTCTCACGAAAATCCACGGGTACAACAAATCTATAAAGAATTTTTAGGGGAACCATTATCGGTTGTTGCTAAAAAATATCTTCATACAACATATGTTGAAAGGGGTAGACATCCTTATTTAGTAGAAGATAAACCTTATGAAGGTTTCGATGAAAGATACTAACGATGGAAATAATAAAAATGATTTCCGAGGTAATAGTAATAATACGATATAATTAAACAAAATAAGACTATATAGATACATCTAAAGTGAAATATGTAATATTATGTATAATTATTTTATTTAATTAAAGATACTGTTATATTAATGCAGTATCTTTTTATATATAATTTTTATAATAAAAATTTAAATAAAAAATGCATTTTAGATATGTGATATTATAAATGTATAAGAGAGGTGAAAGGGTGAATAAATTACTTCAACCAAATATGTATGTAAAATCTGTATTTGATATTGACTTATTAAAATTAAAAGATAAGGGTATAGATTCGATTATAGTAGATATTGATAATACACTAGTTTCATGGAATACGAAATATGCAACTGAAAATGTTATTAATTGGTTTAAAAAGGTGAAAAATATGGGTTTTAAAATATGTATAGTTTCAAATGCAACAAAAACTAGAGTTGTAAAGTTTAATGAAGAAGTCAAGGTATTAGCTATTCACAGAGCTATAAAGCCTAGAAAAAAAGCTTTTCTAGAAGCTATAAATAAAATGGATACACAAACATTTAAAACAGCAATGATTGGCGACCAAATATTTACTGATATTTTAGGAGGAAATAGAGTAGGATTATTTACTATATTAGTTACGCCGTTAAGCAAAAAGGAATTAATTTTAACAAAATTCATAAGAAAAATCGAAAAAATAGTTTTAAGAGATATACTTGAGGAGGGTAATAGATGAAGATAGATGCAAATACTGAACTATATTGTTTAATTGGACATCCTGTGTCAAAGAGTTTATCACCCTTTATACATAACACTAGTTTTGAAGAAAATGGGTTAAATGCTAAATATATGGTGTTTGATGTCAAACCTAATGATTTAAGAAAAGCAATAGATGGTATTAAAGCTTTAGGTATTAAAGGGTTTAATGTTACGATACCCCATAAAATTGAAATTATAAAATACTTAGATGATATTAGCAAAGAATCGAAGTTAATTGGAGCAGTTAATACAGTAAAAAATGATAATGGTAAGCTTATAGGTTACAATACTGATGGCTTAGGTTTTATTAAATCATTAAAAGTACATGATGTTGTTGTTAAAAGAAAAAAAGTATTAATATTGGGAGCAGGAGGAGCAGCTCATGCTATTGCTATGATGTTAGCAAAAGAAGGTGCAAATGAAATAATAATCTTGAATAGAACTGAAAAAAAAGCTAAAAAGCTAATAGAGAAGATAAAAAATATATATCCAAACATAAAAGGGAGATATGGGGGATTAAATTCAAGAGAAATCAATTATCAAGACGTTGATATAATTATTAATTGTACTTCTATAGGTATGTATCCAAACAGTAATCAATCACCAATCAAAAAAAATAATTTAAATAAAAATATGCTAGTCTATGATATTGTATATAAGCCAAGAATTACTAAATTATTAAAAGACGCAGAAGAAAAAGGGTGCAAAGTTATTGGTGGATTAGATATGCTATTATATCAAGCAATATTAAGTGAAGAGATTTGGTTTAAACAAATATTTGACATAAATAGCATAAAATTAAATATGAATAAGAAGGAATTTCTATAGAAAGGTAGAATACTATATTAAGTGAGAATTAGACAGTTATAGTCGAAAGATGAAAAAATAGTAGGTGAAATGATGAAAATTGGATTAAATGATAAGATGAAGTTAGGCGACCTATTAAAGTCAGTAGGGAAAATTACAGATGAACAATTAAGTGATGCGTTAAATATTCAAAAGAATTCTGGTAAAAAATTAGGTGAAATATTAGTAGAAAAGGGGTATGTTACAGAGCTTGATATAATACAGGTTTTAGAATTTCAGTTCGGTATTCCACATATAGACTTGAATAATTATATTATTGACCCTGAGATACCTAAACTAATAACAGAAAACTTAGCTAAAAGGCACTTAGTTATACCTATTAAAAAAGATAGAGGAAAGCTGATAGTGGCGATGGCTGACCCATTAAATGTTTTTGCGATAGATGATATTGAAATGGGAACTAATTTAAAGGTTGAACCTGCCATTTCTACAAAAAAAGATATATCAAACGCTATTGAGCAGTACTATGGAAAGCAAAGTGCGGAAAAGGCTATAGAAGATTTTAAAAGACAATATGAAGTAGAAAACATTGAAGAGATAGACGAAGAAATATTAAATGAAATAAACAATGCTCCAGCCGTTAGGCTTGTAAACTCGATAATAAGACAAGCTGTAAAGGCTAGAGCTAGTGACATACACATAGAACCTTATGAAAATTTGTTAAGAGTAAGATTTAGAATAGATGGAAGTTTACAAGAGATAATGACACCTGCCAAGTCAACTCACTCTGCTATAGTAACTAGAATTAAGATAATGGGAAAAATGAATATAGCAGAAAAAAGGATTCCTCAGGATGGCAGGATTGAAACAAATGTAGATGGACGAGAGGTAGATTTACGTATATCAATATTGCCAACTGTATATGGTGAGAAGATTGTTATAAGAATTTTAGATAGAAGCAATTTCTTGTTAAAGAAATCTCAACTAGGATTTACAGAGAAAAATCTAATGCTCTTTGATAATATTATTAAGAATCCTAATGGTATAATTTTAGTTACTGGTCCAACTGGTAGCGGAAAAACAACCACATTGTATAGTACATTAAGTGAGCTAAACACAGTTAATAAAAATATAATAACTGTTGAAGACCCAGTAGAGTATAAACTAGATGGTATCAATCAAGTACAAGTTAATAATAAAACAGGGTTAACATTTGCTAACGGACTTAGAGCTATACTTAGGCAAGATCCAGATATTATAATGGTAGGTGAGATTAGAGATATTGAAACTGCACAAATTGCAGTAAGGGCAGCTATTACAGGGCATCTTGTAATAAGCACTATGCATACTAATGATGCTCCATCGACAATCACTAGATTACTAGATATGGGAATACAACCTTATTTGATTTCTTCTTCAATGGTAGGGGTTGTAGCTCAGAGATTAGTTAGAAAAATATGCGATAGATGTAAGTATCAATATTTACCAAGTGAAAAAGAAATGAAGCTATTAGGAATAAATGATGAAACACCTTTGTATAAAGGCAAGGGATGTAGTCATTGCTATTATACAGGATACAAGGGTAGAACAGCTATACATGAAGTTATGCCAATAGATAAAAAAATAAGAGATTTAATAAATAATAAAATTAGTATTGATAGTATAAAAAACGAAGCAATTGAAAGTGGGATGACAACTTTAAGAGAAAATTGCACAGAATTGGTATTAAAAGGAGAAACAACAGTTGAAGAATTATTAAGGGTAACTTATACTTTAGAGTAGGTGATTTTTAATGGAATTGAATGAGTTATTAAGAAAAACTGTAGAAATGAAAGCATCTGACTTACATATTACAGTTGGATTTCCTCCAGTTATGAGAATCAACGGAGAACTTGTTGTATGTAATGAAGATAACTTAACTCCAAATGATAATTATGATTTAGTAAAGCAAATGTTAAGTGAAGAGCAATTCAAAACTTTAGAGAGAGAAGGCGAATTAGATTTATCATATTCTCAAAGAGGATTAGGAAGATTTAGAGTAAATGTATATAAGCAAAGAGGAACTTATGGTATGGCCATAAGAACTGTATCGTTAAAGATACCAACAATAGAAGAACTTGGATTACCACCAATAGTGAAAGAGTTATCTAGAAAGAAAAGAGGACTTATATTAGTTACTGGTCCAACAGGCAGTGGAAAGTCTACAACATTAGCATCGATGATAAACACTATAAACAATGAAAGGAATTGTCACATATTAACACTAGAAGACCCAATTGAGTATTTACATAAACATAACAAGAGTATAGTTAACCAAAGAGAAGTGGGAACAGATACAATATCCTTTGCTAATGGATTAAGATCAGCATTAAGACAAGACCCAGATGTTATTTTAGTGGGGGAAATGAGAGATTTAGAGACTATATCTACAGCTATAACAGCTGCTGAAACTGGACATTTAGTGCTTTCAACGTTGCATACAATAGGAGCAGCTAAAACAGTTGATAGAATTATAGATGTATTTCCACCTCATCAGCAGCAACAGATAATGGTTCAACTGTCTAATGTAATAGAAGGTGTAATTTCTCAACAGTTGTTACCTAAAGCTGATGGAAGTGGTAGAGCAGTTGCATTAGAAATCATGGTAGCTACTCCAGCTATAAGGAACCTTATTAGAGAAGGAAAAACCCATCAAATACAAACGGCTATACAAACTGGAACTAAATATAATATGGTAACAATGGATAATTCACTACTGGAGTTGTATAGAAAGGGGATTATAAGTAGAGATACAATACTAAATTATTCAGTTGATAAAGAGATGGTAAAAAGATTTTTAGGTATATAACTAAATTTATTGAGGGGTGGATATATGCCCACATATAAATATAAAGCAATAAAGGTATCAGGAGATAGAACAACAGGAACTTTTACTGCTAATTCAAAGCGAGAAGTTGTATCAATGCTTAAGGAAAAAAACTATTATCCTGTTGAGATTAAAGAGGTAGTAGAAGCAAAGAATATAGAGTTTTTTAGTTTTTTAAATAAAGTTAAAACAAAAGATATAGCAATATTTTGTAGACAGTTTTATACTATGCTCGATGCAGGAGTTACTATTATTAATTGTCTTGATATATTAAGTAAGCAGACGGAAAATAAGAAATTAAGACAGGAAATAATTAAAATATACGATGAAGTACAGAAGGGATTGACTTTATCAGAGGCATTAAAAAAGCACAATGAAGTATTTCCAGATTTGCTTATAAATATGGTTGAAGCAGGAGAGGTAAGTGGTAACTTAGATGTTATAATGGATAGAATGGCTATTCATTATGAAAAGGAAAATAAGATTTCAAATAAAGTTAAAAGTGCTATGGTATATCCTATAATCTTAAGTATAATATCGTTAGTGGTTGTGATATTTCTATTAACTGTAGTTATGCCAAACTTTATAAGTATGTTTGAAGGAACAGGTGTTGAGTTACCATTACCTACAAGAATTTTATTAGATATAAGTGATGGAATAAAGAAAACTTGGTATATAATAGCTTTATTCTTGTTTATTCTAGGGTATATATTTAATAAATATAAAAAAAGTGAAAGAGGCAAGAGATATTTTGATAATTTAAAATTTAAAATACCAATAGTAAAAAATACTACTGAAAAGGTAGTAACTTCGAGATTTACTAGAACACTTTCTACACTACTTGGAAGTGGAGTTTCCCTCATACAGTCATTAGATATAGTAGCAAATGTCGTAGGAAATAAAGTAGTAGCAGATGGAATACTTCAAGCTAAAGAAGATGTAAGAAAGGGAATAAGCTTAGCAGAACCTATAAAAAATATAAGAGTATTTCCACCTATGGTTGTTTCAATGATAATGATAGGTGAGGAATCAGGTTCCCTTGAAGAAATATTGGACAAGACTGCAGACTTTTATGATGATGAAGTAGAAGCGGCGATGGAAAAGATGACAACAGCTCTAGAGCCATTGATGATAGTATTTATGGCTATTATAATAGGAGCAATAGTTATTGCAATGGTATTACCGATGTTTAATATGGTGAACACGTTACAGTTTTAAAAACAATTCTAAATTGTGAATGTTAAATGTTAAATTAAAAGATTAATTAAGATAGTAGCTAGGAGAAAGTGGTTAGTAGTTAATATATTAATACAAGAAACTGAAAAATTTAGAAGAATAAGATTTAAGATACTAGATTAGTTTTTTATCTGCTTAAAAAATACACTTAAAATAATTTAGAATTTACAATTTAAAATTTAGAATTGTTCTTTTGAAGGGAGGTGAAAAGAATGTTAAAGGCGATAGCTAAAAGACTTAAGAATAATAAAGGTTTTACATTAGTAGAGCTTATTGTAGTTCTTGCTGTGCTAGGTATTTTGGCAGCTATAGCAGTACCAAATTTATCAGGTGTTCAAGAGGATGCAAAGTGGAAAGCAGACATAGCTACTGCTGCTAACTTAGCTAAAGCAGGAGAAATGTATGTACAAATGAATGATGTTGAAGATGATAGTGATTTGTCAACAGAATTAGAAGAAGGTGCTTATGTTAACAGTAATGATTTAAAACCACAGTACTTAAAAGATAGTGATGCTAGATTTGTTATTGAGGTAAGCGGTGGTTCAGTATCTGTTCATTATAATAACTCTGATAAAACTGAACTATATCCAAGCCAAGGTGATAAACCAGATCAAGATGAGGAAATTGGTAATTAATAAATTTTTTAACTCTTGAAATGAGGAAGTCATATGTTTGTACTATTGATTACATCCCTAATAGTAGGTTCATTCCTCAATGTATGCATATATCGCATACCTAGAGGAGAATCAATTGCATATCCTCCATCGCATTGCCCAAAATGTGATAGTAAATTAAAACCTATAGACCTTATACCAATATTAAGCTTTATAATTAATAAAGGCAAATGTAGATACTGTGGGGAGCCCATTTCCCTACAGTATCCATTAATCGAAGCTTTAAATGCTATTTTATATATTATTTTATATTTAAAATTTGGATTTTCACTTGAATTTTTACAGTATGCTTTGCTTTCAAGCTTGCTTATAGTTATAAGTACCATAGATTATCATTATAAAATTATTCCAGATAAACTAATTATCTTTGGGATAATCTGTAGACTACTTTTAATTACATTATATAACTTTAAACCCAATATTATAAATGGGACTATAGGACTATTGATAGGTGGAGGTATATTCCTGGTCATAGCGATTATAACGAATGGTGCTATGGGTGGAGGAGACATAAAATTAATGGCAATGTTAGGTCTGTGGTTAGGATGGAAATACATTTTACTTACAACATTACTTTCATTTGTAATAGGTGCTATTATATCTATGCTTTTATTAATATTTAAAGTCAAAAGTAGAAAAGACTTTATTCCTTTTGGACCATTTATTTCAATAGCGGCTTATATAGCTGCTGTATATGGAAACGAACTTATACAATTTTATATAAACAACATATTAATGTAATTGCAGAGGTTTTTACCTCTGCTGTAGTTTATATGATGATTTTTATACATCTTGAGAGGTGAAAATTTTGTTTGATAAAAGAGTCATATCAGTAGATTTAGGTAATGCTTATACCAAAATTATAGAAGGTAAGCAAATTAGAGATACTGTACTTGTTAATCAAGCTATAAAAATTAAAACTCCTGATAATTCCGTTGAAAATGGAAAATTAATAAATAAAGAGAAAATAAAGAACTTTTTAAATAACGTTATAAAGGAAAATAAAATTAAATCAAAAAAAGTAGTTTTTACTATCCAAAGCACATCAGTAATAACTAGGGAAATGATATTACCTTATGCTAAACCCAATGAACTAGAGAACATTGTAAAAAACGAAGTAGAGCAGTACTTACCTATAATGTTAGATGACTATGTAATTCAGTTTATGATATTAGACGAAATAAAAGAAGAAAGAAATAAGCAACTAAAAGTACAAGTTACAGCCTTACCTAAGTATATTATAGAAGCCTGTCTGGATATTATAAAAGACCTCAAATTAAAACCACTAGCATTAGATATAAATTCAAATTCAGTATCTAAATTGTTTAATAAGGGATTAAAAATAAATGATGAAAAATACAGTAATGATAAAACTGTTGCTACAATAGATTTAGGGCATAATTATATAAATGTAAATATCATTAAAGATGGTAAATCTTTATTTAGTAGAGTTATAACTAAAGGTGGAAAAGACATAGATATTCGATTGGCGAATTCATTTAATTTATCATTAGAAGATGCAGAAAGAAGAAAAATTAATAACTACAATATTGATGAGTTTGAAGCTGATGATATTACTTCTTCTATGTTGAATGAAATAGTAAATAATACAATAGATGAATGGATAAATGAAATTGGTAGAGTGTTTCAATATTATATGAGTAGAGAAAGAAATTTTAAAATAGATATGATTTATTTATATGGAGGTAGTTCTAAACTAAAAGGATTAGAGAATATTTTAGCAGAACAGCT
>NZ_ARZA01000203.1 GCF_000387765.1 Caldisalinibacter kiritimatiensis | reverse complement strand
CAGTACAGAAAATTTTGTAAGAGAATAAAAAATAGGGGTTGTAGGGGACAGGGTCCCCTGCTGTTTTAAGAGGGGTACTCAGGATGTTAAACGTCCGCCGAAGGAAGGGGAACTAGGTTCCCCTAGCGGAGCGAGCTATGCTCGCTTTTTTAACCTAATTCTTCTGTAAGCTCTACCCATTCATCATATAATTTTTCAAGTTCTTTTTTTATGTTATCACATTCACTATATATTTCCCTCATTTTAACATTATCAGAATATATATCTGGGTTACACATCAATTCTTCTAGTTCTTTTTTCTTTTCTTCGTTAATAGCTATTTTTTTCTCGATATCTCTAAGCATATTTTTCTTTTTTCTTATTAACTTTCTTTTCTCTTTTTCTTTTTTACGTTCTATTTTAATTTGAGTTTTAGTTTTCTTAGGCAAATCTTCAGTTTCTTCATTCATAGCGTTTTTCTTTTCTAAATAGTAGTCATAGTTACCTAAATACTCATTAACCCTATTTGGAGTTAGTTCTAATATTTTATCAGTAACTTTATTTAAAAAGTATCTATCGTGAGATATTACAAGTAAAGTACCTTTGTAATTTAACAGCGAATCTTCTAAAGCTTCCTTTGAATCTATATCTAAGTGATTAGTAGGTTCGTCCATTAGTAAAAAGTTCGCTTCAGATAGCATTAGTTTTAAAAGGGCCAATCTGCTTTTTTCTCCACCACTTAATTCACTTACAAGTTTAAATATATCTTCACCTTGAAATAAAAATTGAGCAAGCATTTTTCTAACTTTATAGTGATTAAATAAAGGATGTTCATCCCATATTTCATCTACTACAGTTTTGTCAGCATTGAGATTTGACTGTTCTTGGTCATAGTAACCTATATTAACATGGTGACCTAAGGTTATTTCACCTTCTGAATAATCTATTTGATTCATTATTATTTTTAATAATGTAGTTTTACCTATACCATTAGGTCCGATTAAACCAACCTTTTCACCTTTATATATATCGAAACTTATGTTTTCAAATAATTTTATATTATCGTAATGCTTTACTAGGCTTCGAACTTTGAGCACATCATTACCACTTTTTATTTTAGGCTCAAATCTTATAGAGCTTTTTTTATTATTACTAACGGGCTTATCAATAACTTTCATTTTATCTAGCATCTTTTGCCTACTTTTAGCTTGTCTGATTGCTCTCTTGCCACCTTGAGATAAAGACCTTATTATTTCCTCCTGTCTTTTAATTTCCTTTTGTTGTTCTTCATATTTTTTCTGAAGTAGTTCTCTTTCCTTTTTTTTCTTTTTCATAAAGGTTGTATAATTTCCATTATATGATTTTATAATAGAGTTCTCTAGTAGTAATATTCTTGACACTGTAGAGTCTAGGAAGTATCTATCATGGGATATAATTATTGCCGCTCCTCTATATTCTTTAATATATTTTTCTAACCAAGATACGGCTTCCATGTCAAGGTGATTAGTAGGTTCATCTAATAATAAAATATCGGGCTTTTGCAAAAGTAGTTTTGCTAAATGTACTCTTGATTTTTGTCCACCACTTAGTTGGTGTAATGGGAGGTCAAATTGTTTTTCATTAAAGCCAAGTCCTTTTAATATTCCTCTAATTTCACTTTTATATCCGTATCCATTTCTTGAGTTGAATTCTTCCGATAAGTTAGAATATCTCTGCATTAATGAATTTAATTTACTCGATGATTCATTTTGACCTTCAATTGAAATTTGATTTTCTAATTCTCTTAATTGTTTTTCCATATCGATTAAGTCTTTAAAGACTTCTAAGCATTCATCAAAAATAGATTTTTCGCTATATATTTGTGTTTGTTGCTCTAGATATCCAATTTTACAGTCTTTTGATACATATATATCACCTGAGTCCTTTGGAATTTTTCCAGCTAAAATTTTAAATAAAGTAGTTTTACCTGCACCATTTAGTCCAATAAGACCAACTTTTTCATTTTCTTGTAAAGTAAAGCTAACATTATCAAGTATTTTGTCCACTACATAGCTTTTAGATATATTATTACATGATAGAACTATCATGTTTATCACTCCTCGGTAAGAAATTGAAAATGTAAAATGTAAAATTAATTTGGATAATTGCTGTTTGCTTTTCGTATAAATCTATTTACCTAATGGCTAATAACTAGTACCCAGTACTAAGCATTTAGTACATAAATTTAGTACAAATGTTTTTGGCAAAAGCCAAAAATAATTTTGTTATGTTTTAAATTCTATTTATTTGGGTATAATTAATTAGGATGATTAGTATATATAAATTTTAACAGAAAAATACAGTAAATTAAACAAACATGTTATTTAGTTTTTTAAATGCATAAAATACCATAAATTCGTATAGTAATTTTTTTACAACTACTAAGACTTGCTTTATTAAAAGTATAATGCTATTATAAATAGGAATTTGTTATAAATAAAAATAATGATACGTTTAGTACAAGGTAGATATTGACAAATTATTAACGGATTGATATAATGAATACGATTTCAATACCGGCTTTAGTGAGATATAAATAGATGTTAGTGAGGTGCGGGTATATGGGAAAAAGTAGAAGAGTGTCAATGGCAGTTATTAGAAGATTACCTAAATACTATAGATATCTCGAAGAATTACTCGAAAAAGACATAACTAGAATATCATCAAAAGAATTAAGTAGACTAACAGGATTTACTGCTTCTCAGATAAGACAAGACTTAAACAACTTCGGAGGATTTGGTCAGCAAGGATATGGTTACAACGTTGAGGAATTAAGAAATGCTTTAGGTAAAATATTGGGACTAGATAGAAAGTATTATACTATAATAGTAGGAGCAGGTAATATCGGTCAGGCTATAGCGAACTATAAAGGATTTCAAGACGAAGGATTTGAAGTATTAGCACTTTTTGATAAAAACCCTAAATTAATAGGCTTAAAGATTAGAGATATTGAAATAAAAGATGTTGATAGTCTGGAAGAGTTTATAGCCGAGAATGAAGTTGATATAGGAGTAATATGTACACCTAAAGAATATAGTCAAGATACTGCTGATAGATTAGTAAAAGCAGGAGTTAAAGCAATATGGAATTTTGCACCTAACGATATTAAAGTGCCTGAAGATGTAGTAGTAGAGAATGTACATTTAAGTGAAAGTTTATTTACATTATCGTATTTATTAAAGTGTTATAGTGAACAAGAATAAAATATATCTTATTATTAAAGCTGCTTTTTTCGAGACCATCTTATGATGGTCTTTTTTTGGAATATATGGGTATATGGGATTTAAGATTTGGGGGTGAAGGCATTGAAGGTTAGAGATTTGATGACAAAAAATCCTATAAGTATAACAAAAGAGATGAGTATTAGACAAGCTACATCTATTATGTTGGAGAATAATTTTCAAAGTTTGCCAGTGGTTGATGACGATAATAAGCTGGTTGGAATAGTTACTGAGAGGGAATTATTTAAAGCAATTAAATTAAACATAGATTCTGATTGCCAAGTAGATGAGATTATGAGAAAAAGGGTTTTATGTGTAGATGGTGATACTAAGACAGATAAAATATTTAATATGGGAATAAGTAGAGTACCTATTGTGGATAAAGATGAGAAATTGATAGGTATAATAACAGTTTCAGACATGTTGAAAGCATATTATAAAAAAAGTAGTTACGTTACAGAAGAGTTAGAAGCTATTTTAAAGCATACACATAATGGTATATTAGCTGTCAATAAAAATGGAAAAATTATAAGCATAAATGAGTCAGCCCTTAAAATAATAAACAAGAGTGAAAGTGAAGTATTAGAAAAGAAAGCAGAGGATATTATACACAATTTTGAATTAAAAAAGGTATTAGAAACGGGTGAGTCACAGTTAGGAGAAAAGTGTTTAATAAACGGACTTAATGTAATAGTAAATAAAACTCCTATAATTAGAAATAACCAAGTAGTAGGAGCAATAGCCACTTTCCAAGATATTACTGAACTTGAAAACGCAATAAAGGAGTTAAGTAATGAAAAAAATTTGACACGTACTTTAAAAACTATACTAGAAAATGTATATGATGGAATTGTTGTAGTAGACGAAGAAGGAAAAATAATTATGATGAACGATTCATATGCCGAGTTTTTGAATGTAAATGTGAAAGATGTTATAGGTAAGCATGTAACAGAAGTTATTCAGAATACAAGACTTCATATTATTCTAGAAACAGGTGAAGCAGAAATAGGAGATATACAAGAAATAGGAGAAAATAAAATAGTGGCTATGAGAATACCTATAAAAGAAAATGATAAAGTTATAGGGGCTATTGGTAAAATTATGTTTAGAGATATACAAGAAGTTAAATCACTTGCTAAAAAGTTAACTGTCATACAGAATGAACTTGATTACTATAAGGATGAGTTGAAACGAGTAAGACAAGTAAAATATTCTTTTGAAAATATACCTGATAATAGCTATAAGATGAAAGAGACAAAAAAAATTGCTAAAATAGCATCTAAAAGCAATTCAACTGTACTCATAACAGGAGAAAGTGGAACAGGTAAAGAACTATTTGCCCACAGTATCCATAATGCTAGTCCAAGACATTTAGGGCCATTTATTAAGATGAATTGTGCAGCTATACCCTATGAGTTACTAGAATCAGAGCTGTTTGGATATTCAGAAGGAGCATTTACTGGAGCCAAACGTGGTGGAAAGATAGGAAAATTTCAATTGGCTCATCAAGGAACTATTTTCTTAGACGAAATAGGGGACATGCCCCTTGAGATGCAAGCTAAGATACTTAGAGTTTTACAGGAAAAAGAGATAGAGCCAGTTGGTTCTAATACGCCAATAAGTGTAGACGTTAGAATAATTGCAGCTACTAATAGAGATTTAGAAACATTAGTTAATGAGGGGAAATTTAGAAAGGACTTGTATTATAGACTTAATGTCATAAGGGTAGATGTCCCTTCATTAAGGGAGAGAAAAGAGGACTTAGAAGAGCTTGTTAATGTATTATTAAAAAAACATAGTAAAGATTTAGGTAAATATATACCTGGAGTAAGTAAAGAATCAGTTGATATACTAAAAAGGCATGATTGGCCAGGGAATGTAAGGGAACTAGAAAATGTATTAGAAAGGGCTATTAATGTAGCTGATTGTGGAGAAGTTATAAAGCCTATGCATTTACCTGTTTACTTACTGAAAAACAAAACAAGCATAACCAGTAGTAGATTTTCCCTGAAGCAAGCCATAGAAAATGCTGAAAGAGAAATAATTATACATTGTTTAAAGCATACTAATGGAAATAGGGTAAAGGCAGCAAAGCTTTTAAATATAAGTCGTTCTACTTTATATGAGAAGCTTGATAAATATCAGATAAAGGATGTATAGTAGCAAAAAAACTTTGAAAATGAACTGTCTTGATATTCGGACACGTGTATAAATTGCGATACATATTGGATTGTTATTGTATTAACAATAACGTAGAGGAAATTATACATTAAATATTAAAGAGTGTACAAAAAATTTACAATATCAAATTATGAAGTAGAGAGTATCAAACTTTCTGCTTCATTTTTTTATGTTTTTTGGCAGCTGAAATATACTAGTTTTCAGCAATAAATAAATAAAAAATTAACAAACTTTTAAAAGTTGGCACAGGATATGCATATATATTAAGATGAAAGTTAAATTTTTAGCTAAATAAATGAAAATTAATAATATAAACAAAATTAAGGAGGGAAACAAAGTGGAATTCAAGTTAACTAAGGAACAAGAAATGGTTCAAAAGGTAATGAGAGAATTTACTGAAAAAGAAGTTGACCCTATTGCAGCTGAGATTGATGAGACAGAAAGATATCCTAGAGAAACTGTTGACAAACTAGCAAGATACCACATGTTGGGGATACCATTCCCTAAAGAATATGGTGGAGCTGGCGGAGACGAAATCGCTTATGCAATAGCAGTTGAAGAGCTTTCAAAGAGATGTGGTACATCAGGTGTTATTCTATCAGCTCATACATCATTAGGATGCTGGCCAATTTATAAGTTTGGTACAGAAGAGCAAAAACAAAAATATTTAATCCCTATGGCAAAAGGTGAATTATTAGGAGCATTTGCATTAACTGAACCTAATGCAGGTACAGATGCTTCAGCACAGCAAACAGTTGCTGAATTAAAAGGAGACCACTACGTATTAAATGGTTCAAAAGTATTTATTACAAATGGTGGGCAAGCAGATGTTTATATAGTTTTTGCTATGACTGACAAGTCAAAAGGTACTAGAGGAATAAGTGCTTTTATAGTAGAAAAAGATTTTCCAGGATTCTCTATTGGAAAAATTGAAGATAAAATGGGTATTAGAGCTTCAGCAACAGCAGAATTAATTTTTGAAAATTGTAAAGTACCTAAGGAAAATCTATTAGGTAAAGAAGGTAAAGGATTCAAAGTTGCGATGCAGACATTAGATGGAGGAAGAATTGGTATAGGTGCACAGGCACTAGGAATTGCTCAAGGTGCATTAGATGAGGCAGTTAAGTATGTAAAAGAAAGAGAGCAGTTTGGTAGACCAATAGGCAAATTCCAAGGGTTACAATGGATTATTGCAGACATGGAAACAAAAGTAAATGCTGCTAGATGGTTAGTTTATAATGCAGCTTATAGAAAGGCAAATGGATTATCATATGGTAAAGAAGCAGCTATGGCTAAACTTTATGCTTCGGAAATTGCTATGGAAGTTACAACTAAAGCTGTACAATTACATGGTGGATATGGATATACAAAAGATTACCCAGTAGAAAGAATGATGAGAGACGCTAAGATTACAGAAATCTACGAAGGTACTTCACAAGTACAAAGAATGGTTATAGCGGCTAACGTATTGAGATAGATGATAAGTATTGACTGTTAGTAGTTAGTAAGAAAATGTAAAAAAGGAGGAAGATGAGATGAATATAATTGTATGTGTAAAGCAAGTTCCTGATACTAATGAAGTTAGAATAGACCCTAAAAAAGGAACTTTAATTAGAGAAGGTGTTCCAAGTATTATAAACCCAGATGACAAAAATGCATTAGAAGAAGCGTTAAGGTTAAAAGACAAATATGATGATGTAAAAGTTACAGTACTTAGCATGGGACCACCTCAAGCAGATGAAGCATTAAGAGAAGCTTTAGCTATAGGAGCAGATGAGGCAATTCTATTAAGTGATAGAGCATTTGCAGGAGCAGATACTTGGGCAACATCAACAACTTTAGCATCAGCAATTAGAAAAATTGGAGATTTCGACATTATATTCTGTGGTAGACAAGCGATTGATGGAGACACAGCTCAAGTAGGACCTCAAATAGCTGAACATTTAGGAATACCACAAATAACTTATGTTGAAGAATTAGAGTTAGAAGATGACAAAGTAAGAGCTCACAGAGCTGTAGAAGACGGTTACTATAATATTGAAGCTAAGCTTCCAGTATTATTGACTGCAATCGGTGAGTTAAACGAGCCAAGATATCCAAATATTAAAGGTATATATGAAGCATATGGTGAAAAAGAAGTTAAAGTATGGGGAGTAGATGATATAGATGTTGATAGAACTCAAATAGGACTTGACGGTTCACCAACACAAGTTAAGAAATCATTTACTCCACCAGCTAAGCATGGTACATGTGAAATGCTAGAAGGAACAACTAAAGAGGCAGTTGCAAAATTAATTGCTAGATTAAAAGAAAAGCAAGCTATATAGTATAGAAAAAAATCGAATAAATGCCCATGAGTCCCCAAAATTAGTCCCATATACCCTAGTCCCTGTTTTAAACAACAAAGACCCATATAAAGAAAAAAGGAGGTATAAGAATGGCAATTAAAGTTATAAGTGAGAAATGTGTAGGTTGCGGAGTTTGTGTTGATAAATGTCCATTTGATGCAATAGAAATGGTAGACAATAAACCAGTAATTAAAGATAACTGTACGTTATGTGGTGCATGTATAGAAGCATGTCCAGTAGATGCTATTGAGAAAGAGGAAGTTGAAAAGAAAGGTGTAGACATAAGTCAATATAAAGGAGTTTGGGTTTTCGCAGAGCAAAGAGAAGGAGAACTTCTAAACGTAGCAGTTGAATTACTTGGAGAAGGTAGAAAAATTGCAGATAAATTAGGTGTAGAATTAACAGCAGTATTACTAGGAAATAAAGTTGACAATTTAGCAGAAGAATTGATAAAATATGGAGCTGATAAAGTAATATATGCAGAAGATGAGAAATTAGAAGTATATACAACTGATGCATATACAAAAGTTATAGCTGAATTAGTTAAAGAAAGAAAGCCAGAAATCATGTTAATTGGTGCTACTACAATAGGTAGAGATTTAGGACCAAGACTATCTGCTAGATTAGCAACAGGGTTAACAGCTGACTGTACAAAACTAGAAATAGATGACGAAGATGGTAAGTTATTACAAACAAGACCTGCTTTTGGTGGAAACTTAATGGCAACTATCATTTGTCCAAATCATAGACCACAAATGGCAACTGTAAGACCTGGAGTAATGGAAAAAGCTCATTATGATGAAAACAAGACTGGAGAAGTAGAAAAAGTAGAAGTTAGCTTAACTGAAGATGATATTAAAGCAGTTGTAGTTGAAAGAGTTAAGAGTGAAAAAGCAGAGGTTGCAATAGAAGATGCTTCAGTTATCGTAGCAGGTGGTAGAGGATTAGGAAAACCAGAAGGATTTGAATTATTACACAAGCTTGCGCAAAAATTAGATGGTGTAGTTGGAGCTTCACGTGCAGCAGTTGATGCAGGATGGATTGACCATGCTCATCAGGTAGGTCAAACAGGAACTACAGTAAGACCTAAATTATATATAGCTTGTGGTATCTCAGGAGCTATACAACACTTAGCAGGTATGCAAGATTCAGGATGTATAGTTGCTATCAATAAAAATCCTGATGCACCAATATTTAAAGTAGCAGATTATGGTATAGTAGGAGATTTATACGAAGTAGTACCACAATTAATTGAAGCATTAGATAATGTTGATGATATACTTAGCGCTTTCAAAGAAGTAGCAGCTTCTGATGAAAAGTAAATATGGCAACTGATCTTAAAGACAGTTGACCTTCAAAAATATAGGCAGCCTTTACGGGCTGTCTTTTTATACATCTACTGGCTTTTAGCTATTCGCTTTTTGACATTTTCAATTTTAAATTATATTCCATAAGAATATGTGTTAAAATGATAATATATACAAACTCTATTGGAGGAATAATATGAAGATAATAGCACTAATTGGACCAAGTGGTACAGGTAAAAGCTACAGAGCCATAATGATAGCAAAAGATATGGGCCTAGAATATATAATAGATGATGGACTTTTAATAAAGGGTACTAATGTTATAGCTGGTAAATCAGCTAAAAGAGAGGATTCAACAATAAGTGCAGTTAAGAGAGCTTTGTTTACAGATAAAATCCATAGACAAGAAGTTAAACAAGCTATAGAAAAAGTGAAACCTGATGGTATATTAATTTTGGGTACGTCAGAAAAAATGGTTGATAGAATAGTTGAAGCTTTAAGTCTTCCTAAAGTATCTCATAAAGTATTCATAGAAGATATTTCTTCACCTGATGAAATGGAAATTGCAAGACAGCAGAGAACAAAAGAAGGCAAACATGTAATTCCAGTACCAACTTTTGAGATAAAAAAGGATTTTTCTGGTTACTTTATTGATACTTTGAGAATTTTTAAAAGAAAAAAGGATAACAAAGAACCAGTACAAGTCTATGAAAAGACAGTAGTAAGACCAACATTTAGTTATTTAGGTAAATATACAATTGCAGATGGTGTTATTAAAAGTATAACTAAGCATGCTGCCTTACAAATAGAAGGAATATCTAAGGTGTATAATGTTTATATTAGGACTTTAGAAAATGGAATAATAATAAATATAAATGTAGGAGTTATATTTGGACATCCAATAATTGAAATTATAAAAAAAATGCAAAAAAAAATTATATCAGAAGTTGAGAAAATGACAGCACTTAACATTATTTCGGTTGATGTAAACATTAGAAAAATGACAAAAATTTAACATAACTAACACTTAAATCTATTTACATTATAAAATTTATGTGCTATAATGCCAGTGTAAACATTTTCAATAAAATTGTTTTGTAGGAGTCGGGAAAAGGTTTTACTTATGATAAGGAAGGTAATGAGAATGATAATGATAAAAATGACATACGAAAAAAGATTGTCAAACCATTAACGAAGCTGTTGTTTGTTGTTATATCAGATATACATAATTCGACAATCGTTATTGTAAAAAAGGAATAAAGATGAATAAAAAATGTACCTAAATAATAAATATATAATCGCCTTTAATTAAATAATATATATATATTTACTTTATTTTATTAAAAAGAGAGGAGATGTATCTATGTCTTATATTAAAGAGGTATTTGAAAAAGTTAAAGAAAGAAACCCAAATGAACCAGAATTTTTACAAGCAGTTGAAGAAGTACTTAATTCATTAGAACCAGTTATAGAAAAACATCCAGAATACATTGAAGGCAATCTTTTAGAAAGAATTTGTGAACCAGAAAGACAAATAATGTTCAGAGTACCATGGGTTGATGATGAAGGAAACGTTCAAGTTAATCGTGGATTTAGAGTTCAGTTCAATGGAGCAATAGGACCATATAAAGGTGGGCTTAGATTCCATCCTTCAGTTTACATTGGAATAATTAAATTCTTAGGCTTTGAGCAAATATTCAAAAACTCATTAACAGGTCTTCCAATTGGTGGAGGTAAAGGTGGTTCAGACTTTGACCCAAGAGGTAAGTCAGATGCTGAAATTATGAGATTCTGCCAAAGCTTCATGACAGAACTTTATAGACATATAGGACCAGATGTAGACGTACCAGCTGGAGATATTGGCGTTGGTGGTAGAGAAATAGGGTACTTATATGGACAATATAGAAGAATAAGAGGAGCCTTTGAAAACGGAGTACTTACTGGAAAAGGTTTAACTTATGGAGGAAGCTTAATAAGACCTGAAGCTACAGGATTCGGTGCTACTTACTTCTGTCAAGAAATGTTAAAGCATGAAGGAGAATCTTTTGAAGGTAAAACAGTTGCACTTTCAGGATTCGGTAACGTTGCGTGGGGAGCAGTTCAAAAGATTAATGAATTAGGCGGTAAAGTAGTAACACTTTCAGGTCCAGATGGATACATTTACGACCCAGATGGAGTTAAAGGTGAAAAAATTGATTATATGTTAGAAATGAGAGCATCAGGTAGAGATAAGGTTCAAGATTATGCAGACAAATTTGGTGTTGAATTCTTCCCAGGAGAAAAACCATGGGGTAGAAAAGTTGATATCATAATGCCATGTGCTACTCAAAATGAAATACTTCTAGAAGATGCTAAGAAGATTGTAGAAAATGGAGTTAAGTTCATAACTGAAGCTTCAAATATGCCATGTTCAAACGATGCACTTGAATACTTACAAGAAAATGGAGTAATAATTGGACCAGCTAAAGCTGCAAATGCTGGTGGAGTTGCAGTTTCAGCACTTGAAATGTCACAAAATAGTATGAGATTATCATGGACTAGAGAAGAAGTAGATAAGAAATTACATGAAATCATGGTAAACATTCACAATAACGCAATGAAAGCGGCTGAAGAGTATGGATTTGGTTATAACTTAGTTGCTGGTGCTAACATAGCAGGTTTCTTAAAAGTAGCAGATGCTATGATGGCACAAGGAAATTATTAATAGTAAGGGAGCATAAAAGAGAATCCTTCATCTTGAAGGGTTCTCTTTTTTAGTTTTTAAAAAAAGGAGCGTATAAATATTATATATTGTATACAAAAATCATTCAACTATTATTTTGTGAAAAATATTACTCAAATTAGCATCGAAAAGCGAAAGGCGAACTGCGGATAGCTAAAAAGTGACTATACTCTATGTTGCAGCTATATATGGGGAAAGTGTAGGGAAAATAATTGTAAAGACCCAAGAGTATCTGACGAAAACCTAAGAACTAAGAGCTAGGCACCAAGACTTGAAAAAAGCTACTAACTACTTACTACTAACCACTAACTAATAAAATCGACGAAGTCGATTTTTGTTTAATCACTTTCAGTAAAGGTTATATTTATATTAAACGATAGTTTACATTTTATAAGGAGGATTTAATTAATGGAATACAGAATTATTGAAGAAGGAGATAAGATAATTATTAAGGATATATACGATTTCGAGCCTAAACACGTTTTTGAGTGTGGACAGTGTTTTAGATGGAATGAAGAAAGTGATGGAAGTTATACAGGAGTAGCTTATGATAGAGTTATAAACGTAAAAAAGGATAGCAATGATATTATACTTTCTAATACTAACATTAAAGATATTGAAAAGATTTGGAAAAACTATTTCGATTTAAATAGGGACTATGGAAAGATAAAAAGTAAATTATCAAATGATAAAGTATTAAAAGAAGCTATGGATTTTGGTCATGGAATAAGAATATTAAAGCAGGACGTATGGGAAACAGTTATATCTTTCATTATATCCGCTAATAATAGGATACCTATGATTAAAAAGGCTATTGAGACCTTAAGTGAGAAATATGGAGAGTTTATAGAAGAATATAGAGGAAAGAAACATTATAGCTTTCCTAAACCTGATGTGTTAAGTAAACTATCCATAGACGAAATTGAGGACTGTGGTGTAGGATATAGAGCTAAATATATTGCAACGACTGCAGCTATAGTAGCCAATAGGCAAATGGATATATATAGAATAAAGAATCTTTCTACCGATTCAGCTAGAAAGGAATTAATGCTTTTATCAGGAGTTGGCCCTAAAGTAGCACACTGTATAATGCTATTTTCTATGGATAAACACGATTCTTTTCCAGTTGATGTATGGGTAAAAAGAGTGATGGAGCATTTTTACTTTAAAAAGGATACTAAAATAAAGGATATTCAGGAATATGCAGAAAATAAATTTGGAGAATATAGTGGATTTGCTCAACAGTATCTATTTTATTATGCAAGAGAAAATGGAATAGGGAGGAAGAAATATAATTGAGAATTAATAAGCTATAAAAATAAAAAACATTCATATTGAAGAATTTGATGTAGCCCACAATTCATTGTGGGGTAAGGTGTGTAATTTTATATTTATTATTTCCTAAGGGCAAGAAGCTAAGAACTACGAACTGCTATAAGGGGGCTTTTAATATGCTAGGAACTATTGTAAACAGTATAGCTATCATCATAGGTGGAATTATAGGATATTTTCTAAAGCATGGTATAAAGGACAAATATAAAGAAACAATAATGCAAGGATTAGGACTCACAGTTATAGTTATAGGATTAATGGGAGCATTGAAGAGTGAAAATGTATTATTAGTAATAATTAGTATAGTAATTGGTAGTGTTATAGGTGAGGCTATGAGTATTGAGTATAATCTAGATAGACTTGGTAATTGGATCGAGGGAAAAGTGGGGAAAACTAATACGAATTTTTCTAAGGGGTTTGTTACTGCCTCTTTGGTATATTGTATAGGTGCTATGGCTATAGTAGGTGCATTAGAAAGTGGACTTACAGGTAATCATCAAACTCTTTTTGTAAAATCCATATTAGACGGAATATCTTCAATAATATTTGCATCTACATTAGGTATTGGAGTTATTTTTTCATCTATATCAGTGTTTATATATCAAGGAATGATAACTATTACAGCTTCACTAGTAAAGACTATATTGGTAGACTCAGTTATAATAGAAATGTCTGCAGTAGGTGGAATTTTAATAATGGGAATAGGTATAAATATTCTTGAAATAAAGAAAATAAAAATAGGTAATATGCTTCCAGCAGTTTTTATACCATTGATTTACCATGTAGTTACATTACTTTGGATTATAGATTAGGGTAATAGAGGGTAGAGATTAGAGTATTAGAGAATAGAGTTAGGGGAAATTGAAAAACTGAAATTATTTTATGGAAAACTCCAGCAATAGTCAATGACAAAAAGCGAATAGCTAAATACTAGATTTAAAAAGCTTTTCATTTTTTTTTCAAGAACTGAGAGCTAAGAACTAAGTAAAAAGCTACTAACTAACAAATCGACGAAGTCGATTTTGTTTTATACGTTTTTAAGTACGTCAGTTAGAACGTCATCTTTTACGTCATTTAGCACGTTTATTTGCACGCTTCTTTACCCTATTATAGCAATTGATGAAAATAAAAGAAAAAACGTGATAATAAACGATATAATAATAAATATTAGAATAATCCGAAATATAAACTAATTATGGGTAAATTTACTCTATTATAATATTTGATTCCATATAATGTATTATATAACATAGTAAATGTAGTGTTAGCACTCATTGAAAGAGAGTGCTAACAAAAGCAAGTAATAAAATTTAATATAAATATAATATACAAGGAGGGTAATCAAATGAATATTAAACCATTAGGAGACAGAGTAGTTATCAAAAAGTTAGAAGCTGAAGAAAAGACAAAAAGTGGAATAGTATTACCTAACACAGCTAAGGAAAAACCTCAAATGGCAGAAGTAGTTGCAGTAGGACCAACTATCGCTAATGACGAAAAGAAAAAAGAAGAAATAAAAGTTGGAGACAGAGTTATTTTCTCTAAATTTGCAGGTACAGAAGTAAAATTAGATGGAGAAGAGTATACAATCTTAAAATTAAACGATATTTTAGCAGTAGTAGAATAGTATAAAAGAAAGTTAATCACATATTTAATACTGGATATAACAGAAAAAATTAATTAAAGGAGTGAATAAATAATGGCTAAGCAAATTAAGTTTGCAGAAGAAGCACGTCGTGCTATGGAAAAAGGAATTAACAAACTAGCTGATACTGTTAAAGTAACATTAGGACCAAAGGGAAGAAATGTTGTTTTAGATAAAAAATTTGGTACACCACTTATTACGAATGATGGTGTTACAATAGCTAGAGAGATAGAATTAAAAGACCCATATGAAAACATGGGAGCTCAATTAGTTAAAGAAGTAGCTACTAAAACTAATGATGTTGCTGGAGACGGTACTACTACAGCTACAGTTTTAGCACAATCAATGATTGGAGAAGGATTAAAGAACGTAGCAGCTGGTGCTAACCCAATGATTTTAAGAAAAGGGATACATAAAGCTGTAGATGCAGCAGTAGAAGAAATCAAGTCATTCTCAAAAGCAATAGATAGCAAAGAAGCTATTGCACAAGTTGCTTCAATTTCAGCTGCAGATGAAGAAATAGGAAAATTAATAGCAGAAGCTATGGAGAAAGTAGGAAAAGACGGAGTTATTACTGTTGAAGAATCAAAATCAATGGGAACTACTTTAGAAGTAGTTGAAGGTATGCAATTTGATAGAGGATACTTATCACCATACATGGCAACTGATACTGAGAAAATGGAAGCTGTTTTAGAAGATCCATATATCTTAATTACAGATAAGAAAATAACAAATATTCAAGATATATTACCAGTATTAGAAAAGATAGTACAACAAGGAAAACAATTATTAATTATAGCTGAAGATGTAGAAGGTGAAGCATTAGCTACATTAGTTGTAAACAAATTAAGAGGAACATTCAACTGTGTTGCTGTTAAAGCTCCAGGATTCGGAGACAGAAGAAAAGAAATGTTAAGAGATATTGCTATCTTAACAGGTGGAGAAGTTATTTCAGAAGAATTAGGATATGATTTAAAAGAAGCTACATTAGACATGTTAGGTACAGCTCGTACAGTAAAAGTTGAAAAAGAAAATACAACTATAGTTAACGGGGCTGGAGACGAAAATGCAATTGAAGATAGAGTAAGACAAATAAAAGCTCAAATTGAAGAAACAACTTCAGAATTCGATAAAGAAAAATTACAAGAAAGATTAGCTAAGCTTTCAGGTGGAGTTGCAGTAATTGAAGTTGGTGCAGCAACAGAAACTGAAATGAAAGAAAGAAAATTAAGAATAGAAGATGCTTTAGCTGCTACAAGAGCTGCAGTTGAAGAAGGAATTGTACCAGGTGGAGGAACTGCTCTAGTAAATACAATTCCAGCAGTTGAAAAATTACTTGAAACTCTTGAAGGAGATGAAAGAACAGGAGCTAAGATAGTATTAAGAGCGTTAGAAGAACCAGTAAGACAAATAGCTGCAAATGCTGGATTAGAAGGTTCTGTTATAGTAGAAAAAGTTAAGAATAGCGAAAAAGAAGTTGGATTTGACGCATTAAATGAAAAATATGTAAATATGATTGAAGCTGGTATCGTAGACCCAACTAAAGTTACAAGATCAGCTCTTCAAAATGCTGCTTCAGTAGCTGCTATGGTATTAACAACTGAAAGTGCAGTAGCTGATATTGAAGAAGAAAATGATGCAGCAGCAGCTGGTGCAGGAATGCCAGGAATGGGTGGCGGAATGCCAGGAATGATGTAATAAAGAAAGTGGCCATTTTGGCCACTTTTTTCTATTCCTTATTATCTATCCCCTACACTCTGTTCTTTAAGCCAATAGCCAAAATCGGCTTTAGTAATACTTCTTATATTTAAAATGCCTTACAATATTGCTTATATCTTTTTCAGTAGTCTTTCTGGCATTGTTCCAACCTCTTATGTTATTGGCATGATGTATCGAAGACTGTATATCTAAGGTATTAAAAAAGCATTGAGATAATGTTTGTTTAAGCAACGGTGAGCATGATTTGGTTAATGCATCATTGTAAAGATTAGATAATTCTTTTTCTGAGGTCATAAGGTCTGATAGAAGTTCTCTTTCAGTTAAGTATTTATTAAAGACCATAGGAAGTGCCTCCTTATTTTTTAAAGTTTATATCCAAGAGTTAATAACTAAGAAGACGTTGTTGCTTTCTTGGAAGTCGACTTTGTTCAATTTTTTTCAGTAACAAGTACTAAGTACCTAAAAAAACTCAGCAGTTTTCTAAGTAGGATATAAGATTATTATAATTTTCCTTATGTCTTTTACTTGCTTTATAACATATAGTTTTTAGTTCATTGTCAAGGCACATATCACTATAAGCTAAATATTTTTTGTATAGTAGGTTTTCATAATTTAACTGATTTTGAATAAATGAGAGAGTCTGTTTGTCAAGGTTCTTATCTTTGGAAGAGTACTTCATTATATAACCTCCAAACATAGTAATAGTCTATTTTTAGGAAATGTTTAATAAAAAATTATTATTTCTATACTAATATTATGTCATAATATTTATATCAATATAGCAAGAAAAAACTGAGTTACAAGGCAATAATATAGTTCAATTTGTAAATTTGTGTAATGTTTTTGAGGTGTTATGATTGAAAGAGAAATTATTAAAAATTAAAACAAAGTATGGTAATGCAACTATAAAATTATTTTTTAACAATGGAATATTAGTTGACTATGAACCTGACTATAATGAATGTAAGGAAATTGCAAAAGGATTTAATACTTCTGTAGAAAAGGTTTACCAAGACTTGCAAGAATATGTTAAGAAATATTTACAAAGTATTTAATGTTTATTCTTGACAAATAGTTTTAGTTTTGTTAACTTATAAAAAAGTCTTCAATTTAAATAAAGACGTTACATTAGAGGATGACTTTTATGCAACACATAACGAAGATTATTTACTAATCTATAAGATGAAACTGAAAATAATCTTCTATGTGTTATAAACTAAATACTAAAAACTAAGAGCCAAGAGTTAAGAACTAAATAAAACGACCCTCATATAATTCTCGGAATATGGCTGAGAAGTTTCTACCGAGTGACCGTAAATCACTTGACTATGAGTGGATTTGTAAAGAACCTAAGTGTTTTTATATCTACTTGGGATGTTGTTGTATTACTGTCTAAAACACACAAATTCACTCAAAGAATTTGTGTGTTTTTTTTAACTACAAACTATAAACTAAAAGCTATCAACTGTGAGTTAGAACAGTATTGCATAAATTATTAAAGTAATTTATTAGTTGAATAAATGAAAGGGGAGTTAGTATAATGGAAAAGTTTTTAGGTGAAGGATTAACATTTGATGATGTGTTGTTAGTACCGGCTAAATCTGAAGTTTTACCTAAAGATGTAAAAATCAGAACTAGACTTACTAAGAAAATAAATCTTAATATACCTATAATGAGTGCAGGTATGGATACAGTTACAGAGGGTAGAATGGCTATAGCAATGGCTAGAGAAGGCGGAATAGGTATTATACACAAAAACATGTCTATTGAAGAACAGGCTTTAGAAGTAGATAAAGTTAAAAGGTCAGAGCATGGTGTTATTACAGACCCATTTTTCTTATCACCGATGCATAATGTTTCAGATGCATTAGAGTTAATGGAAAGATATCATATTTCAGGGGTACCAATAACTGATAATGAAAATAGGTTAGTTGGAATAATAACAAATAGGGATATAAGATTTGAAACAGATACTTCTAAAAAAATTGAAGAAGTTATGACTAAAGAAAGTTTAGTAACAGCAAATAAAGATATATCAATGGATGAAGCATTAGAAACAATGAAAAAATTTAAAATAGAAAAATTACCTTTAATCGATGAAAATGGTAGACTTTCTGGACTTATAACAATCAAAGATATTGAAAAATCAATACAATATCCAAATGCAGCCAAGGATGCTAACGGTAGATTATTAGCAGGAGCAGCAGTAGGAATTACTAAGGATATGGTAGAAAGGGTTAGAGCTTTAGTAAATGCTAAAGTAGACGTGGTGGTAATAGATACAGCTCATGGACATTCTAAAGGAGTATTAAAAGCCGTTGAAAAGATTAAAGGAGAATTTCCAGAACTACAGTTAATAGCAGGTAATGTAGCCACTAAAGAAGCAACTGAAGATTTAATCAAAGCTGGAGCAGATGCTGTTAAAGTAGGTATCGGTCCTGGTTCAATTTGTACTACTAGAGTAGTAGCAGGGGTAGGTGTGCCACAGCTAACAGCAATATATAATTGTGCACAAGTAGGGAAAAAGTATGATATACCAATTATAGGTGACGGAGGTATTAAGTTTTCTGGAGATATTGCCAAGGCAATAGCGGCAGGAGCTGATGTAGTAATGATAGGTTCATTACTTGCAGGAACAGAAGAGAGTCCAGGAGAAACTGAACTTTATCAAGGAAGAAGATTTAAGGTATATAGAGGAATGGGCTCAATTGGAGCTATGCAAAAAGGTAGTAAAGATAGATACTTCCAAGAAGATAGTAAAAAATTAGTACCAGAAGGTGTTGAAGGAAGAGTACCTTACAGAGGACCGTTAAGTGATACAATATACCAATTAGTTGGAGGAATTAGATCAGGTATGGGCTATTGTGGAGCGGCTACTATCAAAGACCTTCAAGAAAAAGCACAATTTATTAAGATAACAAATGCTGGATTAATTGAAAGTCATCCACACGATATTCATATAACTAAAGAAGCACCAAACTATAGTGAGAGATAGAATCTAGAAATTTAAAATTGAAAATGTAAAATGGACTAAATGACTAATTGAGGGACGTGGGCGTCCCCCAATAACAGAATATATTATGTTTTTAGCTAATAGCGAATGGCGAAAACGGAAAAACGTACAAGTTGACGTAGAATATGTGTTAGTAGTCCTAAGACTTAAGAACGGAGAGCTAAGAGCCAAGAACTAATAACTAAGAGCTAATAGATGAGGAGGATGCTGGATGAGCAATTTAGTGCTAATATTAGATTTTGGTGGACAATATAGTCAATTAATAGCAAGAAGAGTAAGAGAAGCTAATATATATTGTGAGATAGTGCCATATGACTATCCAGTAGAAAAAATAAAAGAAAAAGCACCTAAAGGAATAATATTTTCAGGTGGTCCAGCTAGCGTATATGCTGAAGATGCACCTAGATGTAGCAAAGAAGTTTTTGAGTTGAATATTCCAATACTAGGTATTTGTTATGGTGGACAATTGATGGCTCAAAGCTTTGAAGGTAAAGTAAGTAGAGCTGAAGAAAGGGAATATGGTAAAGCTGAGCTAGAAATTATCAATGATACGGGAGTATTTAAAAATATTGATGACAATATTTCATGCTGGATGAGTCATACTGATTTCATAGAACAAATTCCAGAAGGTTTTGAAATTACTGCAAAGACAGATTCTTGTCCTGTAGCGGCTATGAAAAACCAGGAGAAAAAGTTATACGCAGTACAGTTCCATCCAGAGGTAGAGCACACTCAAAAGGGTAAAGATATGATTAAAAACTTTTTATATGAAGTATGTAATATAACTCCAGATTGGAATATGGGAGATTTTGCTGAAGAAACTATACAAAAGATAAGAGAAGAAATAGGAGACAAAAAAGCTATATGCGCCCTTTCTGGAGGAGTTGATTCTTCAGTAGCAGCTGTTTTAGTGCACAAGGCTATTGGTTCAAATTTAACTTGTATATTTGTAGACCATGGCCTTCTTAGAAAAAATGAGGCTGACCAAGTTGAAGGAATATTTAAAGAAAAGTTTAATATGAATTTAATAAGAGTTGATGCTAAGGATAGATTTTTAAGCAAATTAAAGGGAGTAACTGACCCAGAGAAAAAGAGAAAGATTATAGGAGAAGAGTTTATTAGAGTATTCGAAGAAGAAAAGGCTAAGCTGGGAGAAATAGACTATTTAGTTCAAGGAACTATATATCCAGATGTAATCGAAAGTGGAACAGATAAAGCATCAGTTATAAAAAGTCATCATAATGTAGGTGGACTCCCAGAAGATGTAGATTTTGAAATAATAGAGCCATTAAGGCAGCTATTTAAAGATGAAGTAAGAAAAGTAGGAAAAGAATTGAACATTCCAAATCAGATTGTATATAGACAGCCTTTCCCAGGGCCAGGATTAGCAATAAGAGTTTTAGGAGAAATTACTGAAGAAAAATTAGAAATAGTTAGAGAAGCTGACTGGATATTTAGAGAAGAGATAAAGAAAGCAGGACTAAATGACAAGATTTGGCAATACTTTGCAGCATTACCGGACATAAAAAGTGTAGGAGTAATGGGAGACGAGAGAACTTATTGTTATACAATAGCTCTTCGTGCAGTAACTAGTACAGACGGTATGACAGCAGATTGGGCTAGAATACCTTTTGATGTATTAGAAAAGATTTCAAACAGAATAGTTAATAATGTAGAGCATGTAAATAGGGTGGTATATGATATAACTTCTAAACCACCTGCTACCATTGAGTGGGAGTAAGATAATACATTTTAAATTTTTAATTTTATTAAGCAGGGGGATTGGGATTGTTAAGTGAAAGAATAAGGAATATGAAACCTTCTATGACCGTTCAGCTTACAGACAAATTAGCTGAACTAAAGAGAAGGGGAATAGATGTTATTAGCTTAAATATAGGTGAGCCAGACTTTGATACGCCTAAGAATATAAAAGAAGCTGCCAAAAAAGCATTAGACGGTGGCTTTACAAAATACACAATGGTATCTGGGATATATGAATTAAGGGAAGGGATATGTGAAAAACTAAAGAAGGAAAATAACATAGACTATACATCTGATGAAGTAGTAGTAACTTTTGGAGCAAAACAGGCCCTTACAAATTCACTTCTTACTCTATGCGATAAAGGAGATGAAGTAATACTTCTCACTCCTTGCTGGGTAAGCTATGTGGAAATGGTGAAATTAGCTGAAGCTAAGCCTGTTTTAATTGAAACAAATGAAAAAAAAGGATTTTTACCAGATATAAAAAAGATAGAAAAAGCTATAACAGAAAAAACTAAAGCTATATTAATAAATACGCCAAATAACCCAACAGGAGCAGTTTATCCTAAAAAATTATTAGAAAAGTTAGCACAATTAGCAGTTAAGTATAATTTTTATATTATTTCCGATGAAATCTATGAAAAATTAGTTTATGATAATGCCGAACATATATCTATAGCATCATTAGCACCAGAAGTTAAAGAGAGAACTATTACTATAAACGGCTTTTCAAAGGCGTTTGCAATGACTGGATGGCGTTTAGGATATGCACTAGGGCCTAAAGAAGTAATAGAAGGAATGGCTGCTCTTCAAGGACATATGACATCAGGGACTAATTCTATTGCTCAAAGAGGAGCAGTAGAAGCTTTATTGAATTCAGATGCTCATATAGAATATATGGTCAATAAATATAATGAAAGAAGAAAATATTTACTGGATAGATTAAATAATATAGAACTTATTGAATGTTCTGATGTAAAGGGAGCTTTTTACTTATTTCCAGATGTATCAAAATTATTTGGTAAAAGATATAAGGATGAAGTGATTAGAAATTCAATAGATGTAGCTGACCTTCTATTAGAAGAAGCATATATAGCAGTAGTTCCAGGGATAGCATTTGAAGCTCCTAATAATATTAGAATAGCTTATTCTAATTCATTAGACAATATAAAAGAAGCTATGGATAGAATGGAAAAAGTATTATTAAAGATTAAATAAAACTGTAATACAACGAACATTTGAGAATGTATAACAAATTAATATACGGAAAAGAACAAACTTAATTACAAAATTTTAAATAAAAATTCGAAAAAACTGTTGACACTAATACTTGTTTTTGTTACTATTAATATACAAAAACTTAATATGTCGCTCATATAATTCTTGGAATATGGCCGAGAAGTTTCTACCAAGTGACCGTAAATCACTTGACTATGAGTGGAAGTGTACCTAGGGTTCCGGAGAAATATCTTTATTATTTATATACTTGTATTTCTCGACTGGTCCAAGTGGTACAGGTATTACTTTTTTAGTAATATTACACCGTGGGGATAAAAGCCCGGTCGGGTAGGTTTCACTTATAGTTTTATACCTATCCGAACCGGGCTTTATTATATTTAGATGCAATAATATATGTTTAGTTTATTATTAACCACTTCTTAACAAATAACAACCTATTAGAGCTTAGACTTAAAATAAAGAGGAGGTAAAAAGAGATGGAATCATTATCAAAATCATCAATTTTTAAACTTAAAGAAAATGGGACAAACGTTAAAACGGAAATTATGGCAGGTATTACAACGTTTGTAACTATGGCTTACATTATTTTCGTAAATCCTAATATATTAAAATTAGCAGGAATGAATACACAAGGAGTAATGGGAGATGCAGCAGCAGGTATAGGTTTTGAAGACCCGATAGTAGGAGCTGTATTCGTAGCTACATGTATTGCTGCAGCAATCGGAACATTTATCATGGGATTTTTCGCAAATCTACCATTTGCATTAGCACCAGGTATGGGACTTAATGCATTCTTTACTTATAGTGTTGTTATGGGATTAGGATATACTTGGCAGGAAGCACTAGCTGCTGTATGTATTTCAGGAATGTTATTTATAGTTCTTACTATTACAGGATTAAGAGAAGCTATAGTTGATGCAATTCCAGATTCACTTAAAAGAGCTATTGGTGGAGGTATTGGTTTATTCATTGCATTAATTGGATTTAAACAAGCACATATTATAGTAAGTAATCCAGCTACGTTAGTAAGCTTTGGAGATTTTACAAAACCAGAAGCAATAGTACCATTAATAGGATTAGTAATTGTAGGAGTTTTAATGTCAAGAAATGTTAAAGGTTCAATTTTAATTGGAATAGTAGCTACTACACTATTAGGTATTCCATTTGGTATAACTAATGTACCAGATAACTTTACATGGTCAATTCCTAGCTTAAAGCCAACATTATTTGCATTGGATTTTAAAGGATTATTAAACTTAGGAGAAGCTTCATTATTAGGTGCTTTAATGAGTGTTATAACAGTAGTAATTTCATTCAGTTTAGTTGATATGTTCGATACAGTTGGAACTTTAATAGGAACAGGAGCAAAAGCTGGGTTCCTTGATGAAAATGGAAAGCTTAAAAATATGAACAAAGCATTATTTGCAGATGCTATTGCTACTTCAATAGGAGCGTTTATAGGTACTTCAACAACTACAACATACGTGGAAAGTGCGTCAGGAGTAAGTGAAGGTGGTAGAACAGGACTTACAGCTGTAACTGTAGGTGTACTATTCATTTTATCATTATTCTTAGCACCATTTGTAGGTATAGTACCAGCTGAAGCTACTGCACCTGCATTAATAGTAGTAGGAGTATTAATGATGACATCTGTTAAGCATATAGATTTCGAAGACTTTACAGAAGCATTACCAGCATTCTTAACAATGGCTATCATGCCATTTAGCTACAGTATAGCTAACGGTATTGCTGCAGGACTTATTTTCTATCCATTAACTAAATTAGTTACAGGAAAAGGAAAAGAAGTTCATCCAGCAATTTATATACTTGCAGTATTATTCATATTAAGATTTACGATATTACCCCACTAAAAATAAATACAGTAGATTTTCTTGCGATAGAGTTATCTACGTTTAAGAAAAGACAAAAGTCCGAAATAGACAGTCTATTCGGACTTTTGTTCTATAATTAAAATTTAGATATGTAGTAAATAATATAGTAGGTAACATTAATGATACAAATAGGGTGGTGAATTCAATTGAATGATAAGGTTAGAAGAATATACGTGGAAAAGAAGCGAGGCTTTGACATAGAAGCCAAAAACTTATATTCAGACTTAAAACAAAACTTAAAAATAAAAGGATTAGAGAATGTAAGAGTTCTAAATAGATATGATATATCAGGAGTTTCTGAGAATGTGTATATAAAAGCAAGGGATACTATATTTTCAGAGCTAAATGTAGATAAAATTTATGAAGAAGAACTAGAAGTAAAAGAAAATGAACACATTTTTGCAGTAGAATATCTTCCAGGACAATATGACCAAAGAGCAGATTCAGCAGCTCAATGTATTCAAATCTTAAGTCAAAATGAAAACCCTACAGTAAAGACAGCAAAGGTTATTATACTTCAGGGAGATATTAGTGAGAAAGAATTAAGAAAAATAAAAAGCTACTATATCAATCCTGTCGACTCAAGGGAAGCTTCACTACAAAAGCCTATCGTATTGAATACTGAATTCGAAGCTCCAAAGGATGTGGCAGTATTATATGGTTTTATAGACATGTCTAATAAAGAGCTTATAGACTTTGCAAAAGATATGGGATTAGCTATGAGCATTGAAGATTTAAAGTTTTGTCAAGAATATTTCAAAAATACAGAAAAGAGAGACCCTACTATTACAGAGATGAGAGTTATCGACACTTACTGGTCAGATCACTGTCGTCATACTACGTTTTTAACTCAATTAGAAGATATAAGCTTTGAAGAAGGATTATATATAGAACCCATAAAAAAAGCATACGATAAATATTTAAAGTCTAGAGAATACGTATATGAAAATAAGGAAAAAGATATATGTTTAATGGATATAGCAACAATAGGAATGAAGGAACTTAGAAAAAGAGGAAGACTCAATGATTTAGAGGTGTCAGATGAAGTAAATGCAGCTAGCATAATTGTTAATGTTGATGTTGATGGAAAAGACGAAGAATGGCTTGTGATGTTTAAAAACGAAACCCACAATCATCCTACTGAAATAGAGCCCTTTGGAGGAGCTGCAACATGTCTAGGGGGAGCTATTAGAGACCCACTATCAGGTAGAGCCTATGTTTATCAAGCTATGAGGGTTACAGGTAGTGGCGACCCAAGAACAAGTGTAGAGGATACGTTATCTGGAAAGCTACCACAGATAAAGATTACTACTGAAGCAGCCCATGGTTATAGCTCCTACGGAAATCAAATAGGACTTGCAACTGGAAAAGTAGCTGAGATTTACGATGAAAATTATATTGCTAAGAGAATGGAAATAGGAGCGGTAATAGCGGCAGCACCAAGAAAAAATGTTGTAAGGAAAAAGCCAGAAGCAGGAGATGTGATTTTATTAGTAGGTGGTAGAACCGGTAGAGATGGCTGTGGAGGAGCAACTGGTTCCTCAAAGGCACATACAGAAGAGTCAATATTAACTTGTGGTGCAGAAGTGCAGAAGGGTAATCCTCCAACAGAGAGAAAGATACAGAGATTATTCAGAAATCCTAAGGTAAGTACAATGATTAAAAAATGTAACGACTTTGGAGCAGGTGGAGTTTCTGTTGCTATTGGAGAACTAGCTGATAGTTTAGAGATAGATTTAAATGCAGTACCAAAAAAATATGAAGGATTAGATGGAACAGAGCTTGCTATATCAGAGTCTCAAGAACGTATGGCTGTTGTTTTAGATAAAAAAGATGTAGAAGATTTTGTAGCATATGCAAAGGAAGAAAACTTAGAGGCTACTGTGGTAGCAAAAGTTACAAATGACAATAGATTAAAAATGATGTGGCAAGGAAAAACTATTTTAGATATCAATAGAGAGTTTTTAGATACTAATGGGGTTAAAAGACAGGCAAAGGTTTTAGTAGCTCATCCTAATGAAAAGGACAATTATTTTGATAGGTTGCCTGATGTAATTGAAAATCTAAATGTTGACTTGAAAAAAGCATGGATTGAAAACTTAAAAGACCTTAATGTTGCTGCACAAAGAGGTTTAGTAGAAATGTTTGATAGTACCATAGGAGCAGGAACAGTTGTGATGCCTTTTGGAGGAAAATATGGTCTTACTCCAGCGGAGGGTATGGCTGCTAAAATTCCTGTGTTATCAGGCGAAACTAATACTTGTACTATTATGACCCATGGATATAATCCTAAATTAGCTAAATGGAGTCCCTTCCATGGAGGATTATATGCAGTAATTGAATCAATAGCTAAAGTTGTAGCTATGGGAGGAAATTATAAAAATACACGTTTAACTTTACAGGAATACTTTGAAAAATTAGGTGAAGATAAGAAAAAATGGGGTAAACCATTTAGTGCATTATTAGGAGCATTTTATGTACAAAATAAATTAGGAATTCCGGCCATAGGTGGGAAAGATAGTATGTCAGGTACATTTAAGGATATACACGTTCCCCCTACTTTAGTAAGCTTTGCAGTAAATACAGCGGATGCAAGAAATGTAATAACTCCTGAATTTAAGAAAGTTAACAGTAAAGCTGTTATTTTACAGGCAGAAAGGGACAAATATGGATTACCTAACTTTGAAAAATTAGAAAAGAACTATTCAAAGATATATCAGTTAATAAAAGATAAAAAGATATTAGCAGCACATACTGTAGGATTTGGTGGTATAGCTGAAGCAATAAGTAAAATGTGCTTTGGAAATAAAATAGGATTTACTTTTACAAAGGATATGGAGTTAAAGAAATTATTCAGTCCAGATTATGGCTCAATAGTGTTAGAAATAGAGGAAAAAGAAGATTTAGAAAAACTATTTGAAGACATTGACTATAAGCTATTAGGTAATACAAATGATAAAAAAGCTATTGAAGTAAATAATATAACAATAGATTTAGAATGGTCAATAAAAGAATGGGAAAAACCTTTAAATAAAGTATTTGAAATAAAGAAAAATCTTGACGGAAAACCTAAAAACGTATTGTATGACAAAGGTAATAAAGTAAAGCCTTCTGTAAAAATAGCAAAGCCTAGAGTGTTTATACCAGTATTCCCAGGAACTAACTGTGAATATGACACTGCTAGAGCCTTTGAAAGAGCAGGAGGACAGGTTGAAACTCTAGTATTTAAAAACTTAGCTCCATCGGATATACAAGAATCCATTGATAAAATGGCTGAAATGATAAATAACTCTCAAATTATAGCATTAGCAGGTGGATTTAGTGCTGGAGATGAACCAGATGGGTCAGGTAAATTCATTGCTACAGTCTTTAGAAATGAAAGAATAAAGGAAGCAGTAATGAATTTATTAAAAAATAGAGATGGACTAATGTTAGGGATTTGTAACGGATTCCAAGCGTTAATAAAACTTGGATTAGTACCATTTGGTGAAATTGTCGATATAAAAGAGGATTATCCTACTTTAACCTTTAACAAGATAGGCCGACATGTTTCTACGATGGTTAGAACAAAGGTAGTATCAAATCTTTCACCTTGGTTTAATAATGTTAAAGTCGGAGATATTCATACTATTCCTGTATCCCACGGTGAAGGAAGATTTGTAGCTAATGAAAAGTATATTAAACAAATGAGTGAGAATGGACAAATAGCAACGCAATATGTAGATTTTGAAGGCAATCCTAGTTATGACGGAGAGTTCAATCCTAATGGCTCAATTGAAGGAGTAGAAGGAATTACAAGTCCAGATGGAAGAGTTTTAGGTAAAATGGGCCATTCAGAGCGTATAGGAAATAATCTATATAAAAATGTTGATGGAGATAAGGACCAAAAGATATTTGAGGCAGGAATTAAATACTTTACAAGTTAGATAGCAAATAAGTTAACGAGGTGAAATCATGAACTTAAATGATATTAGAGTTGGAATAATTGGTGGAGGGCAGCTGGGAAAAATGCTTATTCAAGAGGCGAAAAAAATGGATTTCTATGTATGTGTATTGACGCCTTCTGCCGATTCTCCTGCTGCTAAAATAGCAGATGAGATTATTGTTGGTGATTTATACGATGAAGATAAAATATCCGACATTGTAAGAAAATGTGATGTCACAACCTATGAGATAGAGCATATAAATACAGATATTCTATGCAGTCTAGAGGAAGAAGGTCATAAAATATACCCTTATCCTAAAATATTAAAAACTATAAACAATAAATATGTGCAAAAAGAGTTTTTAAGAAAAAATAATCTACCAACATCGGAATTTGAAAAAATTTCAGATTTAAACGACATAGCATCAAAATTTGGTTTTCCTTTTGTTCAAAAGGCATGTGTTGGAGGGTATGATGGCAGAGGAGTTAAAGTTATAAAAAGTGAAAAAGACTTTAATAGTGCATTAGAATGTGATAGCTTCGCCGAAAAGTATGTAGAGTTTGAAAAGGAATTTTCAGTTATTGTTTCAAGGGGAATTAATGGAGAAGTGAAGGTTTTTCCTGTAGTAGAAATGATGTTTGATGAAAATAAAAATATTTGTGACAAAATAATTTCACCTGGAAGAATAGAAAGGTATATAACAGAGCAAGCTCAAGAAATCGCTATAAATTGTATAGAGCTATTGAATGGAGTCGGAGTATTTGCAATAGAAATGTTTTTAACTAAGGATAAAAAAGTATTAATAAATGAAATAGCGCCAAGGGTTCATAATTCAGGTCATCATACAATAGAATCTTGTATTACTTCACAATTTGAACAGCATATTAGGGCTATTTGTAATCTTCCCCTTGGAGGGGCTGATTTAATTATCCCTTCTGTCATGGTCAATATATTAGGAGAAGAGGGAGAATATGGACATCCATTTTATAAAGGGCTTGAGGATGTAATGAAAATATCTGGTGTAAATGTTCACATTTATGGCAAAAAAACTATTAAGCCCTTTAGAAAGATGGGGCATATAACGGTAGTTGATAACGATATTGAAAAAGCTTTAGGAAAGGCTATGAAGGTAAATAAAATGTTAAGAGCAATTTCTCTGGAGGGAGATAATCATGAAGAATGAAAAGAAGATAGGAATAATAATGGGCAGTGATTCAGATTTGCCAGTAATGAAAAAAGCTGCAGAAATATTAGATGACTTTGGCATAGGATATGAATTGACCGTAGTTTCAGCTCATAGAACACCAAAACGACTATATGAATATGCAATGAACGCTAAATCAAAGGGTATAGAAGTAATTATTGCAGGTGCTGGTGGAGCAGCACATCTTCCGGGTATGGTAGCTTCTATTACTGAAATACCAGTTATAGGAGTACCAGTAAAAACATCTTCACTAAATGGATTGGATTCTCTACTTTCTATTGTTCAAATGCCTGGAGGTGTACCAGTTGCGACGGTTGCAATAAATGGAGCTAAGAATGCTGGGATTTTAGCTGCTCAAATTATAGGGATAAATAATAAAGAAATTCAAAATAAAGTGAAAGAATACAAAAAAGAGTTAGAAAAAAATGTACTAACAAAGGCTGAAAAACTAGAGAAAATTGGATATAAAGACTATTTAAATGAATAGGGGGAAGTAAATTGAAAAAAGAAATGATTTATGAAGGTAAAGCTAAAAAGGTTTATAAAACTGATAATGAAAAGAAATATATCGTTGAATATAAAGACGATGCTACAGCCTTTAATGGTGTCAAGAAGGGGACTATAACTGGCAAAGGCGTAATTAACAATAAAATGTCAGCATTGCTTTTCAAGAGGTTAGAAGAAAAGGGTATACCAACACATTTTCAAGAGCTTTTAAGTGATAGAGAAATGCTAGTTAAAGCAGTAAAAATACTTCCTTTGGAAGTAATAGTAAGAAACGTTGCAGCAGGTTCATTGGCAAAAAGATTAGGTTTAGAGGAAGGAACACAATTAAATACAACAGTTTTAGAGTTTTGCTATAAAAACGATGAGCTTGGCGACCCAATGATAAATGAATATCATATAAAAGCAATAAATTTAGCTACTGAGGAACAATTAGAAGTAATTAAAAAGTATGCTTTTCTAATAAATGAGATATTAGTTGAATTTTTTAAAGAAAAGGGAATAAGATTAATTGACTTTAAATTAGAGTTTGGGTTATTTGATGACAAAATTATATTGGCTGATGAAATATCCCCTGATACATGTAGGTTATGGGATGCTGAAGATAATAAAAAGCTTGACAAGGATAGATTTAGAAGAGATTTAGGGGACGTAATATCAGCATATGAAGAGGTACTAGGCAGGCTACAAAAAAACAATTAAAAATTTGGTAATAGTTTAGTTAATAAATATAAACAAGTTTTGTATTTTATTGTTAACCGTCAACTGTAATCTGATAACTGCACCTGTTATATACAATTTTGGAAGGATGATAAACTATGTTTTGGCTTGATGATAAGTTGAAAGAGGAATGTGGTGTTTTTGGAGTATATTCTGAGAATAAAGAGAAGGTATCTAATCTTATATATTTTGGATTATATGCGTTACAACATAGAGGACAAGAAAGTGCAGGTATTGCCGTAAGTGATAATAAAGAAGTAGATTATTATAAAGATATGGGTCTAGTATCAGAGATATTTAATGATGATATTTTGGCTAGTCTACAGGGGAATATAGGCATAGGACATGTTAGGTATTCAACAACAGGTGAAAGTCATGTTGAAAATGCTCAACCGTTAGTAGTTAAGTATAAAAATGGAACTATTGCATTAGCTCACAACGGTAATTTAGTAAATGCAGATGCACTTAGAGAAATACTAGAGGATGAAGGTGTAGTATTTCAGACTTCTACAGATACAGAAGTTGTTGCCAATCTACTAGCTAGATATCACAAAGACGGTATAGTGAAGTCGGTAAAAAAAGTTATGGAACTAGTAAAGGGAGCATTTGCTTTTGCGATAATGACAGATAACAAGCTTATAGGTGTAAGGGATTTATATGGATTGAGACCTTTATGTATAGGCAAGCTTGATGACGGTTATGTATTAGCTTCTGAATCCTGTGCATTAGATACTGTTGGAGCAGAATTTGTTAGAGATGTTGAACCAGGAGAAATAGTAATAATAGAAAATAATGAATTAAAGAGTATCAAGAGTAGTAAATGGTGTAGAAAGAATTTATGTATGTTTGAACTAATATATTTTGCAAGACCTGATAGTACAATAGATGGTATAAACGTTTATTTAGCAAGAAGTGAAGCTGGAAGGATTTTAGCAAAGGAAGCTCCAGTTGATGCAGATGTTGTAATATCTGTGCCAGACTCAGGTACTCCTGCAGCTATTGGTTATGCAGAAGAGTCAGGGATTCCTTATGGTATAGGCTTAATAAAAAATAAATATGCTGGTAGGACTTTTATACAGCCAACACAGGAATTAAGGGAGCAGGGAGTAAAGCTTAAACTTAATGTATTAAAGGAAAATGTTGAAGGTAAAAGGGTTGTAATGGTTGATGATTCCATAGTTAGGGGTACTACTAGTAAAAGATTAGTTAACATGCTAAAAAAAGCAGGGGCTAAAGAGGTTCATGTTAGGGTTACATCTCCTCCTGTTAAGTATCCATGCTATTTTGGAATCGATACTCCATATAGAAAATATCTTGTAGGAGCAACGAAAACTGTTGAAGAGATAAGGGACATGATTAACGCCGATAGTCTTGCTTATATATCAATGGATGGATTATTAAAGTCTACAGGCTGTGACAAAGGATTTTGTTTAGCATGTTTTAATGGAGATTATCCTATGGAGGTTCCGTTAGATGGAGATAATAAGAAATAGAGTAATAGAGTAATAGAGTAGTAGAGTATTAGAGAATAGAGTAGGAGAGAATAGAGTAGTAGAGTAATAGAGGATTAATGGGCGTGAAAAAAGGCGTTTGATTTGTAGTTAGTGGTAAGTGGTTAGTAGGAATAAGAAAATGAGTAGCTCATAAATTAATTTGAGAAAAATATAAAAGTCCACACACATAGCAAATTGGAGAAAATAAGTAAATTGATTATAGATTAAGGATTATGGATTAGAGAATAGAGTAGTATAAATTAGCGAACAGCGAAAGGCGAATAGCACTTGTCTTGTAATTTTCAATTTTAAATTAATAAAAATTGTGAGGTTATAATTCCAAAATCATATATAACTTTGAGGTGACAAGAATGGATAATAAAAAGCTTACGTATAAAGAGGCTGGAGTAGATGTAGAGGCTGGATATGAGTCGGTAAAATTAATGAAGCAATATGTTAAGAAAACATTTACTGATGGAGTAGTATCTGATATTGGTAATTTTGGAGGATTATTTTCAATAGACAAAGATGCATATGATGAACCTATATTGGTTTCAGGTACAGATGGAGTGGGAACAAAGCTAAAAATAGCTTTTATGATGGATAAACATGACACCATCGGAGAAGATTGTGTTGCTATGTGTGTCAATGATATCCTGTGCCAAGGAGCCAAACCATTATTCTTTTTAGATTATATAGCAACAGGAAAACTAGAGCCTGAAAAAGCTTCCAGTATAGTAAAAGGTATATCAAATGGATGTATAAAAGCTGGTGCTGCATTAATTGGAGGAGAAACAGCGGAAATGCCGGGATTTTATAATGACGGAGAATACGATGTGGCAGGATTTGCAGTAGGTATTGTAGATAAAAATAATATCATAGATGGTAGTTCTATAGAAGAAGAAGATGTTTTGATAGGATTACCTTCTAGTGGGCTTCATAGTAACGGCTTTTCTTTGGTAAGAAAAGTATTGTTTGATATAAAGAAATACAAAGTTAATGAGCATATTGAAGAATTGGGTAAAACTCTTGGAGAAGAATTATTAACTCCTACTAGGATTTACGTAGATCCTGTATATGATATAATAAGGAAATTTAATGTAAAGGGAATTAGTCATATAACAGGTGGAGGATTCAATGAAAATATACCTAGAATGTTACCAAATGAATTGACAGCTAAAATAAATACAAAGGTAATAGAAGTACCACCTATATTTCAGTTAATTAAAAAAGAAGGAAATATTGATATAGATGAAATGTATTCAACATTTAACATGGGTATAGGTTTAGTAATGGCTATAGGTAAAGATCAAGCTTATAATGTAGTTGAATATTTAAACAAAAAAGGACAAAAGAGTTATGTAATTGGAGAAATAGTTAAAGAAGAGGGTGCCATAGTACTATGTCATTAACGAAAATAGGAGTTCTTATATCTGGAAGCGGAACAAACCTACAATCATTAATTGACAATACCAGAAACGGACATATAAATGGAAAAATAGAGGTTGTAATATCTAACAAAAAAGACGCCTATGGATTAAAAAGAGCAGAAAACAACGGAATAGATAGCCTATATATAAATAGGAAGGAATTCGATAGTGATTTAGAATTCAATAGAAAGATAATTGAAGAACTGAAGAAAAGGAATATAGAGTTAGTAGTATTAGCAGGGTATTTAAAAATATTAAGTCATGAATTTGTTAGGGAATATAAGAACAGAATAATAAATATACATCCATCTTTGATACCTAGCTTTTGTGGTAAGGGATATTATGGAAAAAAAGTACATCAAGCAGTATTAGAGTATGGAGTAAAGGTTACAGGTGCTACTGTACATTTTGTAGATGAAGGTACAGATACAGGTCCTATTATTTTACAGAAAACGGTTAATGTAGATACAAATGATACAGTAGAAACACTTCAGAAAAAGGTATTAAAGATTGAACATGAAATTTTGCCAGAAGCAGTAAAGCTATATTGTGATAGAAAGCTGAAGATAAAGGGCAGGAAAGTGGAAGTTAGTGTTAGTAGTTAGTGGTAAATGCAATTTAAAATTAAAAATGTAAAATTTAAAATTAATTTAGCTATATTAGCTGGTAGTTAAAAGATTTAAGAATTTTTAGAAATAAAAAAGTCTTCAGTTTGTGTTATAAAATATGAACTACAGGCTACGAACCACAAACTAGGGGCTGAGAGCTAAGAACTGTCAACTAAGAACTGAACAAGGAGGTAATTTCGTTATGCCAAGAGCTTTAATAAGCGTTTATGACAAAACAGGTGTTGTAGAATTTGCTAAAAAGTTGGTTGGATTAGGATGGGAAATTATATCTACTGGAGGTACTGCTAGGAAACTAACTGAAGCAGGAATAGACGTTATAGATGTATCAGAGGTTACAGAATTTCCAGAATGTTTTGATGGGAGAGTAAAGACATTACACCCTAAAATTCATGGTGGGCTATTAGCTATAAGGGATAATAAAGAACATGTTGAAGGCATGGATAAACTTGGAATAAAACCAATAGACATGGTTGTAAATAATTTATATCCATTTAAGGAAACTATATTAAAGAAAGACGTAACCCATGAAGAAATAATAGAAAACATAGATATTGGTGGACCATCTATGTTGAGAGCAGCTGCAAAGAATTATAAATATGTTTCAGTAGTTGTAGACCCAAGGGATTATGACAAGATTATAAAGGAGCTACAAGACAATGGAAAAGTATCATTAGAAACTAACAAATATTTAGCAGCTAAAGTATTTCAGCATACAAGCAACTATGACGCTCTTATATCAAAATATTTTAATGATATAGCTGGAATAGAAATGCCAGAATTACTTACTTTAACCTATGAAAAGAGACAGGATTTAAGATATGGAGAAAATCCTCACCAAGCTGCTGCATTTTATACAGAAACACAGGAAACAGAAGGAACTCTTTCTAATGCAGTACAGTTACACGGTAAAGAATTATCATTTAATAATATTAACGATACTAATGGTGCATTAGAAATATTAAAGGAATATGAAGAAACAACAGTTGTAGCAGTAAAACACGCAAATCCTTGTGGGATAGGAACTGCAGAGACTATAAGTGAAGCATTTCAGAAGGCATATGAAGCAGATAAGCTTTCAATATTCGGTGGTATAATAGCTGCCAATGAAGAAATAGATAAAGAAACTGCTGAAATGATTAATAAAATCTTTATCGAAGTAGTAGTTGCTCCTTCGTATACTAAAGAAGCTTTAGAAGTACTTAAGTCTAAAAAGAATATAAGAATTTTACAACTTCAAGATATAAAGAAAAATGATTATAAGACTTATGATATGAAAAAGGTATTAGGAGGATTATTAATTCAAGATAGAGATAATATGTTATTAAAAGATGAATTAAAAGTAGTAACAGATAGAGAGCCTACAGATAAAGAACTGGAAGACTTGATATTTGCATGGAAAGCAGTAAAAAATGCAAAGTCCAATGGTATAGTATTAGCAAAGGATAAAGCAACAATAGCAGTAGGGCCAGGCCAAGTGAGTAGAATATGGGCATTAGAGAATGCAATCAAGCAAGGAGGAGAAATGGTTAAGGGTAGTGTTATGGCATCAGATGCATTTTTCCCATTTTCAGATAGTGTAGAAGCTGCTGCTAAGGCAGGAGTAACTGCTATTATTCAGCCAGGAGGCTCTATTAGAGATAATGAATCAATAGAAGCTGCCAACAAATATGGTATAGCAATGGTATTTACAGGAATTAGACACTTTAAGCATTAAACAAAGGTGGGATTGTTGTGAAAGTACTAGTTATAGGGAGCGGTGCCAGGGAACATGCACTCGTATGGAAAATAGCTCAAAGTGATAGGGTTTCAAAGATATACTGTGCTCCAGGTAATGGAGGTATACAAAAGATAGCAGAGTGTATAAACATTAGAGCTAATGATATAAATATGTTACTTAATTTTGCATTAAAAGAGCAGATAGATTTAACAGTTGTTGGTCCAGAAGCACCTTTAGTAGATGGAATAGTTGATATATTTGAAGAAAACGGATTGAAAATATTCGGTCCAAATAAAAAAGCTGCAAGATTAGAAGGAAGTAAAGTTTATTCTAAAAATTTTATGGATAAATATAATATACCTACTGCTAAATATATAACCTATGAAACTTTTCAAAAGGCAATGGAAGGATTAAAGGATTTTGATTATCCATTAGTTATAAAGGCTGATGGTTTAGCTGGTGGAAAAGGTGTACTTATATGTGAAAATGAAATAGAAGCAGAAAATGGAATAGTAGAGTTAATGAATAATAAAAAATTTGGTGAAGCGGGGGAAAAAATAGTTATAGAAGAGTACTTAGAAGGTATAGAGGCATCATTGTTATGTTTAATAAATGGAGAAAACATAGTTCCAATGGAGAGTGCTAGGGATTATAAGAAGATATATGATAATGATGAAGGTCCTAATACGGGAGGTATGGGTTGCTTTTCACCAAATACTATATTTGATGAGGAATTGAAGGATAAAATTACAAAAGAAATTTTAGAACCATTAAAAGTGGGTTTTAAAGAAGAAAATATGATATTTAAAGGAGTTCTTTTTATCGGTTTGATGATAACTAACAATGGACCTAAGGTATTAGAATTCAATGTACGAATGGGAGACCCAGAAACAGAGGTTGTACTTCCAAGGCTAGAAAGTGATATAGTAGATATATTTGAAAAGGTAATAGACGGAGTATTAGACAAAGATGATTTAAAATGGACATCAAAAAAGTGTTTAACCGTAATTACAGCCTCGGAAGGATATCCTATAAAATATGAAAAAGGTAAAGAAATAAGCGGATTAGACAATCTGGACAAAGATATAATTGTATTCCATGGAGGAACTAAAAAAACAGAAGATAGTTTAGTTACAAATGGAGGAAGAGTTCTAGCTGTAACAGCTTTAGCTAATACATTAGAGGAAGCTAGAAGATTAGCATATAGAAATATAGAAAAAATAAATTTTGAAGGTATGTATTATAGAAAAGATATAGGAGCATTGTAGGGTGAATAATATATTCATCCTACAATTTTTTATTTAAAATTAATTACTATTAAATGATATGAGATTTTTGGTATTTTTATTTTCACTTATATTGTCAAATGAAAAGAAGTTTATATTATGATTAATAACTATATCTGGGGTTATATTATTAAAGAAATTATTACATTGATTATTATAATCACATAGATTATAAATTTGGAACTCTGTTACTCCGCTTATCATATCAAGTTTTCGTACTTTCATAGTTGTCATATCATCTCCTCCTATTAAGATATTTGTGCATATAAGTACCTAGTATATAATATGCGACAGTTGGTTAATGTATGAATGTTTTTAGAGGAGACAGGGGACAGTTCTCAGGAGACAGACAAAAACATAAAAAAGAGAGGCTTATTTTGCCTCTCATATAATATTAGATACCAAGCATCATTACCTGACACATGAAGTAGCATAGCTACTTCCTATCTATATTCTCTAGGGTTTCTATTTTTAGGACTTGCAGGTATACCTTCTATACCTCTTTCTTCAGTATTATCAGTGGTTGTAGTATTAAATCTCATTGAATCGATAGCATCAACATCTCTTTGCATATTCCAAGGGAAAACAAGAGCATTTGTTTGATTCTCAATAACAGGATATTTTTCTTTATTATAAGTGTCAAGGATCATTTCATAGCCATTTCTCGCTTTAAATACACTGTTTTGGTCATCTCCCATTATAACACTTCCTCTCTTTATGACTCTTATTAGTCTATTTAATAGCTTTGAACTTCAATTCTAAATGTAGTCTTAATATGATGTGAATTGAAGTAGCTTTGACAATAGTATTTGAAATTATACATGGAAGTATTACAGAAAGCAGTCAAGATTAATATGGATATATAGTAGAATTTATACTATTTAACATAAAAATAACATTAAATTAAAAATCACATAACGAAAACTTAATGGTACCATAACGTGGATTTAAAGGGTATATAACACGAATAGAATATAGTTGTATATGGAGAGTGAAATTTTCACAACAACGTGAGAATGACAGTTGTTAGAAAATAATGAAATTAAATAAAAGCTAAAAAGTCTAATAAAATTAGCACAAAAATGTGTGCTAGTTTATAAAGACTTTTAAATAAAATTCCCAAGTTTGGGAAATGAAAAAAACATATAAAAACACAAAAAGGAGGCAAATGAATGTTTAACAAGAAATTATTTTCTAAGATTATCGTAGCTTTTCTATTTGTATCTTTATTAGTAGTTAGTGGTATCAGTGGATTAGATAGTACTGAAGCCTTTGCAGCACAACAGTCAAAAGCACCTAAATATGTATTTTATTTTATTGGTGATGGTTTAGGAGCTTCTCAAAGACAAATAGCAGAATTTTATAAGCAACATTTAACAGGAGATAAAAATGCTAAGCTTACTATGAACACTTTCCCAGTAGCAGGAATGAACACTACATATTCAGCAGATACTTTAGTTACTGACTCTGCAGCAGCAGGAACTGCTTTAGCAGCAGGACATAAAACAAACAACGGAATGATATCTGTATTACCAAATGGTAAGCCAGTTAAAACTTTAGTTGAAGCAGCTGAAGAAAAGGGAATGGCAACAGGAGTAATTACAACTACAAGACTTACACATGCAACTGCAGCAGTATTTGCTTCTCATAACCCAGATAGAAATGCAGAAAATGAAATTGCGGAAGATTATTTAGATAGTGGAGTAGAGTTCTTTGCAGGTGGTGGATATAGACACTTCTTACCACAAGGTTGGGACAAATACGAACCAGGAATCAAGTCAAAAAGAAAAGACAACAAGAACTTAGTAGCAGACTTCATTGGTAACGGATACAAAGTTTTCTATGGAGAAAAAGGAGCTGAATGGTTTAGAAAATATGAACCAAAAGGACAAGAAAAAGTATTCGCTCCATTAACTTATTCACATATGCCATATGAAATAGATAGAGTAAATGATAATGCATACCCAAGTTTAGGAGAAATTACTGAAAAAGGAATTGATGTACTTTCTAAATATGAAAACGGATTTTTCTTAATGGTTGAAGGTGGAAGAATTGACCATGCATGTCACGCTAACGATGCAGCTGGTTCAATCCATGATACATTAGCTTTCGATAAAGCTTTAGAAGAAGCAGTTGAGTTTTACAATGAGCATCCAGAAGAGACTTTAATAGTAGTAGTTGGAGACCACGAAACTGGTGGTATGGGATTAGGATTCTCTAAAAACTATTTCTTAAAGTTAGAGCACTTAGACGGACAAAAAGCTTCTTTCGATGGTGTAATCTTTGGAAAATATGATGGAGATAGAAAAGCATACTTTGATTATATAGCTGAAGTTGCAGGTTTAACTGATTTAACAGCAAAAGAAAGAGCTGAAATAGAAAAGGCTATGGATATAGTAGACAGTGGAGAAGAATATGATGTAGCTGTTTATGGTCCATCTTACTATGGTCCAGTTGGAGTTGCTACAACTCACGTTCTTTCAGAAAGAGCTAATGTTCAATGGACAACATACGCTCACTCTGGTACAGCTATTCCAATGTCAGCAATGGGTGTAGGTGCTGAAAACTTTGGTGGATACAAAGATAATACAGAAATAGCTAGAACAATGGCTGAACTTATGGGATTTGAATTAACTAAGTAGTTATTATCAAGAACTATATAATTAACTATGACTATGATAGCCGGGATTTTTCCCGGCTATTTATAGGTATTAAAAAAAGGTGGTGAATCAAATGAAGAAAGTAGCTCCTATTGTAGTAATGATAGTTTTAATGTCAATACTTTTAGGTGCATTGTTATATGATAATAGTTCTCAAAACACAGAAGGTGTAGAAGAGGTAACAGCATTAGTACATGAGGTTGATAATAGTGATGTAGTATCAGGTGGAGTTTCTAAGATTGGTTTTCAGACAGTAGTTGTTGAGATATTAGAAGGTAAATATAAAGGACAACAAATTGAAGCAACTAATAACTTATTAGGTCAATTAGAACTTGATACATTTTGTAAACCTGATGATAAAATAGTTGTAGCCATTAAAGAAGATAATGGACAAATTACAAATGGGATAGTGTTAGAGCATTATAGACAAGATTGGGAGTTTATTCTTTTTGCATTTTTTGTTGTATGTTTGATAGTATATGCGAGATTCACTGGAGTAAAGGCCCTATTTTCATTTGTAGCTAGTTTGTTTGTTATATGGAAATTTTTAATACCAGGCCTATTAAACGGAAACAATCCATTAGTATTAGCTTCAGGAGTATTGGTACTATTGTCTGCTATAATAATATTCTCTATAGCAGGATTTACTAAAAAGGGAATATCAGCTTTTATAGGAACAATTGTTGGATTATTAGTTACTATTGGATTAACTTTAATTTTTGGAGATAAGTTAAATTTAAATGGAATGACTTCATCATTTGCTCCAACACTTCTTTTTAGTGGTCATCATGATTTAAATATGAAATATATTTTCTATGCTGCCATAATAATAGGTGCATCAGGAGCAGCTATGGATATAGCAATGGATGTAGCTGCATCAATGGAAGAGATAAAAATGAAGAAGCCAGATATAAATACAAAGGAATTAATACAATCTGGTTTTAATGTAGGAAGAGCAGTAATAGGAACAATGACTACAACATTGTTACTTGCTTACTCTGGTGGGTATCTAACTTTACTAATGTTGTTTATGACTAAAAATTCAAGCTTTGTTAGGATATTAAACTTAAAAATAGTGGCATCTGAAATAATGCGTACAGTAGTTGGAAGTATAGGTCTAGTATTAGTAGCACCAATAACTGCTATATTTGCAGGATGGATATACACTACAGAGCTTAAAAGTATATTTAGCGAAAGTAAAGAACAAGTTGAAACAGAAATATAGTAAATTAAAAAGCAGCCAGTTTGATATGATACTTCCAAAGTAGACAGTCTAATTAATTAAAAATTTGGTTATCTAGAACAAACGAACGGGGTCAGGCCTGAATAATTGAATTATTCAGGCTTGGCTTTATTTTTGTTTTTGTTGGAACTTTTTCACATACCCTGTGACAATTCACAACTATTATTGTGTCATCACACATTGCTTCCAAGTACTTGTAAACACATAATTACGAAAATATAATAATATCAGAGATTATAATTCAAACAAAATATAGGGCTAGAGGTGATATTATGAAAAAGTTAAACATAACCATTGTTGGCGGTGGTAGTACATATACTGCTGCTATGTTGAAAACTATCTGTGATTATAAAGATAAACTACCAATACGTAAATTAGCATTGTATGACATAGATGAAAAGAGACAGGAGCGTGTTGGAAAGTTTGCAGAAATATTAATAAAAGAAAGATATCCAGAAATCGAAACATTTATCTATACTACAGATAAAAAAGAAGCTTTTGAGGATGTTGATTTTGCATTAATGCAAATTCGTTCAGGTGGATTAAAGATGAGAGAAAAGGATGAAAAAATTCCTTTAAAGCATCAGGCGGTAGGACAAGAAACTTGTGGAGCAGGTGGATTTGCATATGGAATTCGTACCATTCCAGATTTTATAGAATTAGTTAACGATATTAGAAAATATTCACCAAATGCTTGGATAATAAATTATTCTAATCCAGCTGCTATTGTAGCAGAAGCAACAAAAAGAGTGTTCCCAGATGACAAAAGATTAATTAACATATGTGATATGCCTATAGCTATGATGGAAGCGTTTTCAACAGTTCTAGGTACTACAAGACAAAAACTATCACCTAGATACTTTGGATTAAATCATTTTGGATGGTTTACCGCGTTATATGATGAAACAGGAAAAGACAGGTTACCAGAAATATATTCTTTCCTAAAGGAAAAGGAGATACTACCAAGTGAAAGTGAAATGTTAGATCAATCATGGCAAGATACCTTTAAACAACTTGCAGTTATGGTTAGAGATATTGATGGCTATATACCAAATACATATATGCAGTATTATTTATATCCAACAAAAATAGTTGAAAAATCTAATCCTAATTACACTCGTGCTAATGAGGTAATGGATGGTAGAGAAAAACGTGTTTTTTCAATGTTAGATGAAATTATTGAAAAAGGTACAATTGAAGGATCCCCTATTCAAAATGGAGTACATGGTGACTATATTATTGAATTAGTTACTTCTATTATCAATAATGAAAATAAGATTTTTCTAATAATTACTGAGAATAAAGGAGCAATCGAAAATATTTCATCGGATGCAATGGTTGAAATACCATGCTTAGTAAATGCCAATGGAGTAGAGCCTTTAAGAGTAGGACCAATTCCTACATTTTATAAAGGACTAATTGAAGCTCAATTAGCTTATGAAAAGTTAACAGTAGATGCATATTTTAATAATAGTTACAATGATGCATTACAAGCATTGGTTTTAAATCGCACTATTGTCGATACTCCAAAAGCTAAAGCTATTCTTAATGATTTAATAGAAGCAAATGAAGGGCATTGGCCAACATTGAAACGAAACACTAAAGATTCTTTAAATAAGTTTAAAATATAAGAGAGGAGAATATGATGATGAGCGATAAAAAAATATTTTGGTCTGAATTTCATTCTAATATTCATTCACCACAGTTAAATGATTTAGAACAATGGTATGATTTTGCAAAAGAGATGCTTGATTTTTGGGGAATAGCTTATTATCCTTTTTATATTCGTTTTTCTGAAACAGGAATGCCCCTTGAAGATATTAGGGATTCAGAAATCATTAATAAAGATTGGGAAACAATTAGAAAATTTGTAAAAGAGAAAGAAAAAACAGATGACTATGTTGTATATATGGGATACGAATGGCAGGGAAACGGAGAAGATGGAGATCACAATGTATTTTATTTAACTAATGAAGAAGAAATGGTACATCCTTTGACTTATAAAGAGTTATGTAAAAAACTCCCATTAGGACAAGCGATTGCAATACCTCATCATACAGGTTATGCAGTAGGGCATAGAGGGAAAAATTGGGATACCCATGATCATCGTTATTCACCAATTACAGAAATATATTCTTCCCATGGTTCATCTGAAAGTGATGTTGATGACATTCCATTAAATGTACATATTCACATGGGACCTAGAAGTACTCAAGGTACAGTGATGAATGGATTAAATCAAGGGAAAATTACAGGTATTATCTGTTCTGGGGACAACCATATAAATCCTGCAATAACGGGTAATGGATTCTTCGGAGTATGGGCTGATAAATATGATAAGGAATCTATCTTTAAAGCGATGTTAAATCGTAATGTATATGGTGTGACCCAGTAGTCGTATCAAATTATACTATACTTTGAATGATAACTTAATGGGAAGTATTATAGATAAAAGTAGTAATGATGAGTATAAGGCAGTTGTAGATGTTGAAGGTGGAAATGCTATAGACCGTATAGAGATTATTAAAAATGGAATTGTTGAGCATACATATGTTCATAATGGAAAATGGGAAAAAGACGAATTAAGTGGTAAAGTAAGATTTAAATTTGAATTAGAACTTGGATGGGGACCAGATATTAGAGTATACCCAGATATCACAGAGAAAAAGTGGACAGGTAAAGTTATGACTGAAGGAAAGATAATTAGTGTTGAGAAACTTTGGACTTCACCTGGACAAAAAATAACTAAGCAAGAAGAAAACGCTGTAGAGTTTGATATTACTACACGTAAAGGTGGTGTAGGTTCAGGTAAATTATCACAAAAAAACCATGCAACACCATATATACAAACACAATCAATGATTTTTGAAATAGAAGCAGATATAGATTCTAAAATTACTGTTATAATTGATGATAAAGAATATCAATATACTGTTTCAGAGATATTAAAGGAAACTCACTTAATTGGATTAATTGACGAAGCGAAGGAATTATCAAAAGAAAGATTTGGAATTAGTGAATTTTATCGTTCAGACCCATTTTGGCATAATGCCTATAAAATAAAAATCCATAAAGGTGTTCCATATAAAGCATATAAAGTAGCTTTAGATTATGTAGTTAAAGGAACAGAAAAGGATATGGATTATGTTATGGTAAAAGTTCACCAAAAAAATGGTGAAAAAGCTTGGGCATCGCCAATATGGATCAAATAAAAAGAAAATAAGGGGGAGATTTTATGGCGTTGAATTATTCGAAAATGGCCAAAGAAATTATTGACAACGTAGGAGGGCTGGAAAACGTTAACGGAATGGAGCATTGTGCTACCAGATTACGCTTAATGCTTAATGACAAATCTAAATTTAATAAAGAGGCTATTGAGGACATCGAAGGTGTTAAAGGTACCTTCTACAACTCTGGTCAGTTTCAAATTATACTAGGTACTGGGGTTGTTAACGAAGTATACAAAGAAGCTGAAAAGTTAGGTACTGCTACAGGGGGAGTAAAAGAAACTGTATATAATAATATGTCCCCACTTCAAAAGATTGTACGTGTATTTGGAGACATTTTTATACCCATTATTCCTGTAATTATTGCTTCTGGTATTTTAATGGGGCTTCGTTCATTTTTAACTCATTTAGGAGTATTAACTCCTGATTCATTTTGGTATAAGTTTTCTCAAATTTTAACAGACACACCTTTTGCATTTTTACCTGCTTTAGTTGGATGGTCTGCAATGAAGAGATTTGGAGGTACACCTATTTTTGGTTTTATTATAGGTTTAATGTTAGTACACTCAATCTTACCATCTGCTGGAGCAGTAGGTAGGGGGAACTTAGATCCGATTATTGTATCTTTATTTGGATTTAATACAAAAGTTGTAGGATATCAAGGTTCTGTTATCCCAGTTCTAGGAGTAGCTTTTGTTGCAGCTTTTATTGAAAAACGCATTAGAAAAATTATACCAAATTCATTAGATTTTATTGTTACACCTTTTGTGGTTATGACAATTGGATTATTTACAGGGTTATTTATAATAGGACCAGTTGCTCGCTTAATTGAAAGTGGAGTTGTTAGCTTATTCCAATTCTTATTTACTCTTCCTTTTGGTCTTGGAGGATTTTTAGTTGGAGGCTTACAACAAGCATTAGTTATAACAGGTTTACATCATGCTTTATGGGTTATTGATATTAATTTCTTGAGTGAAACAGGGTTTAACTTATATCAACCAATTCGTTCTGCTGCTGTTGCTGGACAAGCAGGTGCAGTTTTAGCCTTTGCTATATTCAGTAATAATAGAAAAGAAAAGGCACTTTCTATTTCGGCAGCCGTATCAGCATGGTTAGGAATCACTGAACCTGCAATATTTGGGGTTACTTTAGTTAACTTCTGGCCATTCCTATTCGGCTTATTAGGAAGTGCACTTGGTGGTATGTACTCAGCTGCTGTTGGATTAGCAGGTTCTGGAATGGGTATTGCAGTTATACCAGGTTATCTTCTACATTTACATGGAACAGTACTACAATACACAATTGTTAATTTAATATCAGGGGGAGTACCGTTTATATTAACTTACTTATTCATTAAGAGAAGAAAATTAAACAAAACAGAAAATAAACAAAATAGTAAAACTGCAACTATATAATTTTAATAAAAATTAATTGAATAACAATCTACCTGCTATATAGGTGGATTGTTATTCAATGTTTACCTTATAAGGAGGAGTTTTAATGAATATTATATATATTCACACCCATGATACAGGACGTTTAATTAAACCTTATGGTTATAATGTACCTACTCCAAATTTAATGGGATTTGCTAAAGATGCTTTATTATTTAGAAATGCTTTTTGTGGGGGTCCTACATGTTCACCATCAAGAGCTTCTTTTTTAACTGGACGCTATCCCCATTCTAATGGTATGTTAGGCTTATCTCATAGAGGGTTTGATATAAAAAATAAAGGTTGGCATATGGCATCATTTTTTAAAGATAATGGATATGAGACTGTTTTATGTGGGATTCAGCATGAAAATCGATTTTGGATACCCTTACAAAGGGGAGATGTTGCAGCTAAGGAATTAGGGTATACAAAACATATCACAGCAGATATGTCAAACTGTAAAGATGATGGAGATTTGGTAAAGTGGGATTTATTAAATGCTGAAAATGTAGTGAATTATCTTAAACAAGCCAGTGAAAGAAAAGAAAAGTTCTTTTTATCCTATGGATTATTTGCTACACATCGTGAGTATCCTGAATTGTCTGAAGATGAACTTAAGTATGATGATTTAAATCCTAATTATATACATACTCCTAAGAATACCTACAATGATGAAAAATCTAGATTAGATATGGCTAGATTTTATAAATCAGCTAAAATAGCAGATAAATGCTTTGGTAAAGTGATTGATGTATTAAAGGAAACAGGATTATATGATGAAACTGTAATTATTTTTACTACAGATCACGGTATTGCAAATCCTTTTATGAAATGCAACCTTACTGATGATGGTATAGGGATTTCATTAATTATTCGAAATCCTAAAGAACCTAATTCTCACGGTATGGTTGTGGATTCCATGATTTCTCAAATAGATGTATATCCTACACTATGTGATATTCTTAACCTCGATAAACCTGACTTTTTACAAGGTAAGTCGTTTATTGATTTATTTAAAGCTAATAAAAAAGAAGTAAATGAATATATTTATGCAGAAACCAATTTTCATACTTCTTATGAGCCAGCAAGATGTATTAGAACAAAGAGATATAAGTACATCAGATATTATGATAATTCATGGAATAAATACAATTTATCAAACTGTGATGAATCTCCTTCTAAAATTCATTTAATAAAACATGGTTGGAGAGAGAAGATGAAAGCAAGAGAATATTTATTTGATTTATATTTTGATCCAGCTGAAAGAAACAACTTAGCAAACGAACCAGAATATAAAGATATATTAATAGAATTAAGAACAGAGCTACAAAATTGGCAAGAAAGAACAAATGATCCTTTATTAGAGGGGCACATAAATATTCATTCTACATGGAAGGTGAATAAGAAAGAGTGTATTTTACCTAGTTCTAAAAACCCTGACGACTATGAGAATCTACCTGACTATTAAAAATATAAAGTATATATGCTTTTATTACTTTAATAGTCAAGTATGTTAATGCGAGATAAATAATTTAAAAATATTTCTTCTAAAATGTAATCAATAGTTAAACTTGAAGCAATACATTCATTTTGTTTTTCTTCATATATTAAGGAAATATTTGCCCAAAGATTAATATCACATAATTTAGAAAGTTGATTTTTAGATAAAGAAGTTATGGAAACTGTTGTAGCTCCTTTTTGCTTTGCAAGTTTAGCATATTCAATGATTTTAGATGTTTCTCCTGAAAATGATAGTAATAGTATAACTGAATTTTTAGTTACACTGTTTATGAAAGAAATTCTTGTTTCTTCATCGTTTTGGGGTGCAAAAAACTTTGTTTCGTAGTAATTGAAACGTTTACCTGTATAGTAACAGCTAGATTTTAACAACCAAGACCCTATTAATAAAACATGGTCTGCATTAAGCAATAGATTTACTATATTATCTATGGAGTCTTTATTCAATAACTGTGCAGTTTTTTTCATATCTTCAAACAAAAAATTCTTAGTAATACTTGAAGATGTCTTTTTATCTACTTGTGATTTATGAAATTTAATATATGAGCGAAAATCGGAGTATCCAGAGAAGTTTAATTTTTTGGCCAGTCTTAAGATAGTAGTTCTAGATACAAAACATTGTGATGCTAATTCATTAATTGAATATTTATCAATTTCATCTATATTTTGTTTAACATAATCTAGGATTTTCAAATCAGTTTCTGTTAACTTGTCCATATGTTCATTGATAAGTTTGTTTAAATATTTCACTGTTAACACCAGCCTTATAAAAGTAAGTATTTTGAAACTTTAATTATTCTACTAGAATTATACCAAAAATTCAGAAAAATGCAATAAAGGGATATGTTCAGAAATTGATTATAACTAGATAAGAGAGGTGTTAGAAAATATGAAAATTATTATTGTTGATGATTATAAGGCAATGAGTAAAAAAGCAGCAATTATAATAGCTAATCAGATTATATTAAAACCTAATAGTGTTCTAGGACTTGCAACAGGCAGTACTCCTCTTGGAACCTATAACGAATTAGTTGAACTTCATAAAGAAGGAATCATAGATTTTAGTCAAGTTACAACTTTTAATCTAGATGAATACTATGACTTATCTCCTGATAATACCAATAGTTATCATTATTATATGATGAATAATTTATTTCAATATATAAACATTGACTTGGAAAACACCAACATACCTAATGGTATAACTGAAGATATAGATAAAGAATGTGAGTCTTACGATCAAAAAATTATTCAAGCAGGTGGTCTTGATTTACAATTATTAGGGATAGGTGCAAATGGACATATTGGATTTAATGAACCAAATATTAAGTTTGAGTCTAAAACTCATTTAGTTGGATTGGATGAGAAGACGATAAATGATAACTCAAGGTTCTTTGAAAACAAAGAACTAGTTCCAAAGAAAGCTATTACTATGGGAATTAAAAATATTATGCAAGCTAGAAGTATTCTTCTGCTAGCAAGTGGTATAGATAAAGCAGATGCTATTGAAAAAACTGTTCACGGTAGTATAACACCTAAAGTACCAGCTTCAGTACTACAATTACACCCTAATGCAACTCTTATAATAGATAAATTAGCTGCTTCAAAATTAAAGACTTTATCCTAAATATAAAGAGGATGTGATAATGTAATGAAGAAACAACAAATTAAATTACTTTTTAATATTTTTATAACCTTTTTTAAAATAGGATGTTTTACTTTTGGTGGAGGATATGCAATGATTCCATTAATTCAAAGAGAATTCGTAGATAATAAAGGATGGGTAAAGGAAGAAGAAATTGTAGATGTTTTTGCAATAGCTCAAACAGTACCTGGGGCTATTGCTATAAACTCATCTTCTTTTGTAGGCTATAAGATTGCAAATAGGAAAGGGGCAATTGTAGCTACTTTAGGTGTAGTATTACCATCATTTTTAATTATAGTATCTATTGCTATGTTTTTTATAAAATTTCAGAACCATCCTATAGTGGACGCTATTTTTCAAGGAGTTCGTCCTGCGGTTGTTGCATTAATATTAGCAGCAGCAATTAAAGTTGGCAAGACCTCCATAAAGGATATTACGGGAGCTGCAATTGCAGTTGTTTCTGGTATTTTAGTTATTTTTGTTAATGTAAATGTTATTTTTATTATAATATTGGGTGCAGTTATAGGAGTTACAATTTATAAGTTTCTACCTAATAAAGCCCATAAAATAATGGCCGCTGGGAGTGACAAAGGTGATATATGCTAAGTTATTTATAACTTTTATCAAACTGGGGTTATTTAGTTTCGGTGGAGGATATGCAATGATTCCATTAATTCAAAGTGAAATAGCCTCAAATGGTTGGATGACTACATCAGAATTTGCCAATATTATAGCAATCGCAGAAATGACACCTGGGCCAATCGCCGTAAATTCGGCTACTTTTGTAGGGTATAAGACGGCTGGGATACTAGGTGGTTTTGTAGCAACAATAGGTGTAACTATTCCTTCTTTGATGATTATTTTACTTATATCAAAATATTTTTTTAAATTTCAAAAACATCCCATTAACACAATGGTTTTTTATGGTATTAGGCCAGTAATTGTTGCCCTTATAACAATTGCTGCTATTTATGTAGGAGAAACTACTTTTTTAAACTATCCAATATCAAATATAGATATCTTTGATTTTTTGAGCAACCCATTACAAGTAGTTAATTTATCTGGTATTTTGATATTTATAGGCGTTTTACTAGCTGTAGCTAAATTTAAGGTTAATCCAATGGTTGTAATTTTAGGTTCAGGTGTATTAGGAGTTGTATTATTTTATTTAGTTTAGTTTTGATCAAAGTTGATGATATTAGCGAGGAGTGATGTGATGGCATCTATTACTGTTTTGATAAAACCATCCTCTAGCTCTTGTAACATGAGATGCAAATACTGTTTTTATCATGAAATAGCTGAGAATAGAGCTATTAACAATTATGGAATTATGAATAAAGATACAGTAGATATACTCATTCAAAGAACCTTTGAGTATATAGGAGAAAATGGCATAGTCAATTTTGCATTTCAAGGTGGAGAACCTACTTTATGTGGAATTGAATACTTTAAATATTTTGTAAAGAAAGTAGATGAGATAAGAAAAGGCAAAAACATTAATGTAAACTATACTTTACAAACTAATGGTCTACTTATAGATGATGATTTCGCTCAGTTTTTTAGTGAAAATAACTTTCTTTTAGGGGTATCTATAGATGGACCTAGTATTATACACGATAAGTATAGAGTCGATTGCAAAATGCAACCAACCCATTCTAAAGTTATGAGAGCAGTAAGGATATTAGAGCGTTATAATGTAGAATTTAATGTTCTTTGCGTAGTAACTAAAGATGTTGCACATCATCCAAAAGAAGTTTATAGTTTTTTTAAAGACAATAATTTTAGATATATTCAATACATTCCTCATATAGATGAGTTAGGCAATGAACAAGGAAACCCGTTTTCATTAACTACCGAAGACTATGAAAGCTTTTTAAAATACACCTTTGATTTTTGGTATAAAGATTTCATGTCGGGGAGCGGTATTAGCATTAGATATTTTGATAATATTGTTGATATATTGTTAGGTTTTAATCCAGAAATGTGTTCAATGCAAGGCCATTGTTCAATAAATATGACAATAGAATCTAATGGTAATGTTTATCCGTGTGATTTTTATGTGCTTGATCAATATTTACTAGGAAATATAAAAGAAAATAGCTTTTGGGAAATGCAGAACAGTGTTAATGGAAGAAAATTTTTAAAACAGTCTAATGTTTTAAAAGAGGTATGCTATCATTGTGAATTTTTAAGTTTATGTAGAACTGGATGTAGAAGACATAAAGAGCCTATGGAAAATGGGCAATTGAAACGAAACTGCTTCTGTGAAGCATACAAAAACTTTTTTAAATATTCAGTACATAGATTTCGACTTATTGCAGATACAGTTAGAAATAGTTATAATTAGATAAATGAAATTTACATATAGGTAAATATTTTATATCATTATGGGGAAAAGCTATGCTTGAAGTATTTAATCTACTTCAAGCATGGCTTTTTTAGCTTATAGCTCTAATAGAAAGTACTACTTTTTTAAAAGGAAGAGTTTGACACATTTCTAGCATCCTAAGCTCAGATTCTTTAAATTTTGCAAGAACTTCATCTGAAAGCTTAGGATTACCATAAACTTTCCATGCTGTTGTTTTAATATGCTTTAGACTAGGGTGTCCTATAAAACCAATTACATCTTTAAGTGGGTATCCAAAGAATATACCGAATTCAGGGGGGAGGTTATTGTAAATTAATTTAGATTCTAATTGGTTTATATAGTATTCTGTATTCATTGTGATTATATAGCCTTTTGTTTTTAAAAAATTAATAACATTTTTTCTTGAAAGTAGCCTTTTAAATGCTTTTAAGTTATAAACAACAATTTTGATAGAATGATTATTACTATGAACAATTCTATATCGAATAACAGAACTATCTTTAAAAAACAGCTCAATATCCTTTAAAATTTTATTAATAAACTTAAATTTTTTATGAAAGCAAAATATGTGCATTGGTTTTACTCCGAATATTGTAGGACCAAGCCTCATTAATATATTGAGTTTTCTATATTTATCATAGCTTTTTAAGCAATCTGCATACAAACAAGCAATCGACATATAAATCACTCCTTAAATATATAAATTAGCATATATGCGATAATGATAATGATTATCAATTAAAACATATCGTATATTTTGGTCATTGTAAATATATTTAGTAAAGTTATAAATTTACATAAAAAGACAAGGGGGATTATTTAGGTATGGGATTATCGTATTTTATATAGTTTATTAGAATGGCGTTATTAAATCTAGATGTTATAATTATTTTTTTCATATTTAGCTGTATTCTTTCTATATTCATTAGGGGTTATTCCTGTGTATTTTTTGAAAGTAGAACAAAAGTAACTTTGGCTATTAAAACCACATTCTATTGCTATATCTAATATAGATTTTGAAGTATCTTTAAGTTTGCTTTTACTATTTTCTATTTTAAGTTTATTGATATAGTTAGAAAAACTATAACCGGTATTTTCAACAAACAGGCTTGATAAATAGTTTTTACTTACATGAATTGCAGTTGAAACTTCATCAAGACTTAGATTTTCATCTATATGATTATGAATATAGTTTATAGCTTTGCATACAATTGGATTTTTCATATTAAAACATTTTTTTATCAAGATATTAGAGTAGTTTATTATCATTTCTTCACCTAACTTATATAATTCACTTTTTTCATTAGTTTTTTCGATTTTCGATATAAAATTATTTCTTATGTTATATAGATAATATTTACAAACCTTTTTGTTATAGAAATTATTGTACAAATGTTGATTAAGTAATATAAGATGATTTTTAATAGACCTTACCTTTAAACCATTTCCTAAGTCATAACAGGTATAACATTCATATAGTTTTTTATAGACTTTTAATATAGATTTTTTATCCCCTATGTCCATCTTATTTATTAACTCTTCTTCTAATTCAAATAATTTCATTAAAATCCTCCTTTTATTAAGCATGATCTAATTTCAAAAAATAGTTAAAAAAAAGTGGAATATATTTAAAGAAATTTTATAAAATATAACCTATAATAATATTGAAAATGATATTCATTATCAATATTATAGGATATTAAATAATTCAATTCAATAAAAAATTGATTAAACTATAATAATTTAACATTATAACGTTTAAGGAGGTTATTTTATGAAAAAGAAACTAGCTTTGTTTTTGTGTTTAACGTTAGTGTTAGTAGGAGTTGTGGGATGTAGTGCATCTCAAGTTTCAGGGAAAATTGAGAATAAAGAAAATCAAGAAACAAGTAAAAACTATCCAGAGAGAACTGTAGCAGGTACTGTTGCGGTAGTAGAAATGCTAGATTTGTTAGATGTAGAAATGGTTGGAGTACCTAATAGTAGGTATAAGTTACCTGAAAGCTGTAATAAAGCAAAAAGGATAGGAAAACCTATGACGCCAGATATTGAAATAATAAAATCTTTAAATCCAGACATATTTGTTTCAGTATCTTCATTACAACCAAGATTAGAAAAGGAACTAAAGGATAGCAAAATAAAATCACTTTTTATCACCAATAATTCCTATGATGATATGTTAGATTCAATAAAGATACTTGGAGACACTTTTGGAAAACAAAAAGAAGCTAAAGAATTTATAGATGAAGTAAACTTTAAAGTAGAGGGAATTTTGAAAGAGACAAAAGATATGCAAAAGCCTAAAGTTATGATTTTGTTTGGGACTCCAAAAAGTATTATGTTAGCAACAGATAAATCCTTTGTGGGAAGTTTAGTTAACGAATTAGGTGGGATAAATACAACTCAACTAATGGGAAGCTTTAAAGAAGCTTATGTACCTATAAGTATGGAAAACGCATTGAAAACTCAACCAGATATCATACTTAGATTAACTCATGCTAGTCCAGAGGATAGTAAAAAAATGTTTGAAAAAGAATTTTCAAACAACCCAATATGGATGAATTTTAAAGCTGTTAAAAACGGAAATGTTTATGATTTAGACAACAATTATTTTGGTGTTTCAGGAAACATAAGATTAGTAGGAGCAATAGAAAGATTAGGTAAAATACTATATCAATTAGACCAATAAAGTAAAGTGATAGGGGATTTGGAATGAAAAAAGTATTAATCATTTTAATTTCTATACTAATGTTTATAATAACTGTATTATTAGCTATCGGTGTAGGAAGTGTTAATATTCCTGTAAACGAGTTATTAAAAGTATTATTAGATAAAGGAGATATGATAAATAAATCAATAATAGTGGATATTAGATTGCCAAGGGTTTTAATTGCTGCATTAGTTGGTGCCAATTTAGCAGTTTCAGGTGCACTTTTACAATCTGTGATGAAAAATCCCTTGGCTGACCCAGGAATTATAGGAGTTTCGTCGGGTGCAAGTTTAGGAGCCATTATTATAATGCTAATAGTTCCACAGTATACGTATTTAGTACCTTTATTTGCTTTCTTTGGAGGAGTTTTAGCAACTTTTTTAATATTTATTTTAGCATGGAAACAAGGGATAAAACCAGTAAGAATAATTTTATCTGGAGTTGCAATAAACGCTATGTTAGGAGGTGCTACTTCTTTAATATCAGTATTAAATAGTGATAAGATTCAGGGAATACTGATGTGGATAAACGGAAGTATTTCGGGTAGAAGTTGGAACGACTTAAATATGATTTTAGTATATAGCATCATAGGTTTGATATTATCATATTTCTGTATAAGACCAGCAAATATACTATTATTATCCGATGAAAAGGCGGTCAATTTGGGCTTTAATGTAAATAGGAGTAGAGTATTACTTTCTTTATTGGGAGCCTTTCTTGCTGGGATATCAACTTCTGTAGTTGGGGTAATTGGATTTATTGGATTGGTTATACCACATATAAGCAGACTTGTTATAGGTTCAGATTATAAATATTTATTGCCACTTAGCATGATTGGTGGAGCCACTATGCTACTTTTAGCAGATACTTTTGCAAGAATTATAGCAAAACCCATAGAGCTTCCAGTAGGAACTATAATGGCAGTAATAGGTGGTCCTTTCTTTTTATATTTGCTTAGAAGGGGGGGGGATAGGTGAATGCAGTTAAGATATCTAATTTGTGTTTAGGTTATGGAAAAAAGACTGTTATAAGAGATTTTACGATAGATATTCAAAAAGGACAGATTGTATCTATAATAGGACCTAATGGTTCTGGAAAATCAACAGTTCTAATGTCATTAGCAAAATTGTTAAATCCTCAAAAAGGAATAGTTTATATAGGAAAAAACAATATCACACGCATGAGTAACAAAGAAGTTTCTAGAAGTGTTTCAATTCTTCTTCAACATAATACTTATCCTTCTGATATAAGCGTTAGGGATTTAATATATTATGGAAGATTACCTCATAAAAAATGGTATCAAAGTAAAGATGAAGAAGACCAAAAAGTAATAGCTTGGGTTATTGAAAATACTAACCTTCAAGAATTGCAAAATAAAAAAATTAATTGTCTATCTGGTGGAGAAAGGCAAAGAGTTTGGCTAGCAGTAGCATTAGCGCAGGAACCAAAGGTATTGTTGTTAGATGAACCAACTACTTATTTGGATATTTCTCATCAATTAGAATTATTAGAACTTGTTAAGAAACTAAACCAAAAATCTAATATGACAGTAGTTATGGTTCTTCATGACTTAAATCAAGCAGCAAAATATAGTGATAGAGTTATTGTTCTAAAAAAGGGACAAATAGTTTCTGATGGTGCTCCAAAGGAGATATTAAAAAAAGAATTGATAAGAAAGGTTTATAATGTAGATTCAAGAATTTATTATGATGAAATAGATGGTCACCCTATAATTATTCCTAATAAAAACAAATTAGAAGGAGAGAGAATATGAAGATTTTATTAATATATTCAAGTAAAACAGGAAACACAAAAAAAGTAGCAGAAGGAATATACAAAATACTACCAGAGGGTAGTGTGTTAGCACCAGTAGAAGACAATGTTAATCCAGAAGAATTTGATTTAATAATTATAGGCTTTTGGGTAGATAAAGGTATTGCTGATGAAAAAGCTAGAAAATACATGAAAAACATAAAAGGTAAAAAGATAGGTCTCTTTGGAACTTTAGGAGCATATCCAGACTCAGAACATGCAAAGAAATCTATGAGAAGAACAAAAGAAATTGTTGAGTATGAAAATGAAATTGTGGGAGAGTTTTTATGTCAAGGGAAAATAGATTCTAAGCTAACAAAAAACTTTGAAAAATTACCTCCAAATCATCCTCATGCTATGACAGAAGAGACAAGAAAAAGACATGAAGAAGCAAGTAAACATCCTAATGAAGATGACATAGAAAAAGCTCAAAGCGTATTTAAAGATTTAATTTATTCATTATAAGAAAGGTGATAATAAATGATTTTAGACCAAAATAGATATACAAATAGGTTAAAGTCACATCATAATTTTAGAGAAAATTTTAGATATTTAGTTAAGGGTAGTAAGAGTTTAAGTGACCAATTAAATGAAAATTATATAAAGAATAGAAAAGGAGCAATATATATTCATATTCCTTATTGTACTAATATATGTACTTTCTGCAATATGAGACGAAGCTTAAAAGTTCCATCATCAGATTATGGAGATTTGATAGTAAAGCAAATTAAAAATTATAGTAAATATGCTTATATTAAGAATAGTAAATATGATGCAATTTATTTTGGAGGAGGCACTCCTACGACTCTTGATAAAGAGGAATTAGAAAAAATACTCAAAGCTATAAAAGATTATCTTCCATTAACTGAAGATTGCGAGATAACTATTGAAACAAGTATTTCAGATCTTACTGATGAAAAAATTCAAATGTTTAAGGAACAAGGGGTGAATAGATTTAGTATAGGTGTTCAAACCTTTTCCAACAGGGGAAGGCTTATATTAGGTAGACGAGGAACAAAGGAAATTGTAATAGAAAAATTAAACAAACTAAAAAAAGAAGGTTTTTCAAATGTAAATATAGATATTATATATAATTATCCTGAACAGGGTTTAGCTGATGTTGTAGAAGACATAAACATTGTTAAAAAACTAGATTTGGCCGGCTTTTCATTATATTCTTTAATAATAAATGAAAAAGCTTATTTGAGTAAAAAAATAAAAAATCCAGAAGCTTACTATAAAAATAATTTTGAAAGAGAAAAACTGTTTTTTAACAGTATTGTAGAAAACACTAAAGATAACGGTTTTGATTTTCTAGAGTTGACTAAATTAGTAAGGTCAAAAAGAGATAAATACAAGTATATAGTAAGAAGATATGAGGGAGAAGATACTTTACCTTTAGGAGCAGGAGCCGGAGGATATATTGGAAATATTTTAGTTATGAATTCTCTTGATTTAGATAGTTATAGAGAAGAAATACAAAACATAAAAAGTGTAAAATGTACAGAGATGAATTCACTTTATGATTTTATTAATAAAGTAGTTGGACAGATACAGATGACTAAATTGGATTTAAATAGCATACAAAATGCAAACCACGGAGAATGTATTAAAGATTTTATGGATCATTTAATAAATGAGGGTTTTGTAGAGAAGAAAAACTACCAGTACCATTTAACAACTAAAGGGATTTTCTGGGGGAATAATATATCTAGTGAGTTGTCAAATATATTAATCAATAAATTTAGGCAACTGTAATAAATGTTTAAATTAACATTTATGAATAGTCGGGGTTAGCAACCTGGCTATTTTATTAAAATAGAGTTTTTTATGGATATATAGCAATATTTATAGCATTTATTAAATAGATGATAATTTTTGTCGTTTTTTCATATAATAAAATGGTTGCATTGATGAAAATAATATGGTATTCTATAGATGAAATTGAAAATCGTTATCAATTACATTAAAAACTTATTCATTTTATCTGTATATGATTTATAGCTATAGATACTTATAAAATTATATATAATGTAGGAGGGCTGGTTATGAGAGCTTTACCACTAAATTTTCTCAATGTTGGAGAAAAGGGTATAATAGATACTATTGTAGGAGGCAAGAAAGCAGCAAAAAGATTAATAGAATTGGGGTTAAATAAAGGTACTCAGGTTGAGATTGTGAGAAATGAAGGGGGACGTATGATAGTAGCTTTAAGGGGAAGCAAAATAGCTATTGGAAGAGGGGTTGCACAAAAAATTATGGTGAATACTGTAGCATAGATTTATTGTTTTGTTTTTAATTGAGAATGATTTTCAATATCTTCAACAAAAGCTTGTTTTTATCAATTAATAAAAGGAGGCAGAATGCATGGATAAAACATTAAGAGATGTAAAAGTAGGTGAAACGGCAAAAATAAAAAAGATTAAGGTAAAAGGACCTTTACGTAGAAGACTAATGGACATGGGAATAACAAAAGGAGAAGACATTTTTGTAAGAAAGGTAGCTCCACTAGGTGACCCTATTGAAATAAATTTAAGGGGATATGAATTAACCCTAAGAAAAGAAGATGCAGAAAATATAATAGTGGAATAATATTTTTTTAAGCCTAAATGAGAATAATTATCAACAACGATAAGGAGGGTATTATTTTGGCTAATACAGTTGCAATTAAAGATACTAGTAAATCACATAAAATTGCATTAGTTGGTAATCCCAACAGTGGGAAAACTACATTATTTAATGCTTTGACAGGAAGTACGCAGTATGTTGGAAACTGGCCGGGAGTAACAGTAGAAAAGAAAGAAGGAAAACTAAGAAAATCAAAAACTAACATCAATATTATAGACTTGCCAGGCATATATTCATTATCTCCATATACTTTAGAAGAAGTCGTTGCAAGAAATTATATTACAGATGAGAAGCCAGATGCAATTATAAATATAATAGATGCAACAAACATAGAAAGGAATTTGTACTTAACAACTCAGTTAAAAGAAATCGGAGTACCTATCATCATTGCATTAAATATGATGGATGTAATAGAGAAAAATGGGGACAAAATTGATGTTAATTTATTAGAGCAAAAACTAGAAATGCCTATAGTACCTATATCAGCTAATAAAGGTACTGGAATCGAAAAGCTTGTAAAAGAGTGTGAGAAGGTAGTAAGTGATGGTGTATCATTACAACAATCAGTAAGTATGTTCCAAAAGGATTTAGAAACTTCAATAAAGGATATTCAGGATAAAGTAAGTCACTTAGCTGAAGAGGAAGGCTACAACAGTAGATGGCTCTCGATAAAGCTATTAGAACAGGATGAAAAAATATTAGAGAAAATATCAATTGATAATGATATAGAAGAATATATAGACAAAATAATAGAAAAGTTAGAAACAAAATATGATGATGATATGGAAAGTATACTAGCTGACCGAAGATATGAATTCATAGATAAGATTGTGAAAGTAGCTGTGAAAAAGAAAAATAAAGGTAATTTGACCACATCAGATAAAATAGACAAGGTAGTAACAAATAGAATATTAGCAATACCTATATTTTTAGCTATTATGTGGGTTGTTTACTACGTATCCATTCAAACTTTAGGTGACTATACAATTGGATGGGTAGAGGAAGGAATAGGACTTTTAGCAGATAAAATTTCTTTATTATTAACTAGCTTTAATGCAGCAGAATGGTTACATGCTTTAATTATAGATGGTATTATTGGAGGGATAGGGTCTGTATTAGTATTCGTTCCACAGCTTATGATATTATTCTTCTTTATATCTCTTTTAGAGGACAGTGGATATATGGCAAGAGTAGCCTTTGTAATGGATAAATTCTTCAGAAAATTTGGATTGACAGGAAAATCATTTATTCCAATGTTAATAGGTTCTGGTTGCTCTGTTCCTGGAATTATGGCAACAAGAACACTAGAAAACGATAAGGATAGAAAGCTGACAATACTATTAACACCATTTATTTCATGTGGAGCTAAGCTTCCTATTTATGTAATGTTTGCATCAGCGTTTTTCCCACAAAATAGTGGAGTTGTTGTATTTACAATTTATGTATTGGGGATAGTAGTAGCTATATTATCTGGTATATTACTTAAAAACACAGTTTTTAAAGGAGAAAGTGCTCCTTTCGTAATGGAATTGCCACCTTATAGAGTTCCAACAATTAAGGGGTTATTAATTCATATGTGGGATAGAGGAAAAGCATTTTTAAAGAAAGCAGGGACAATTATATTTGCAGCATCAGTTATTATATGGTTCTTACAATCCTTTAGTCCTTCACTTTCTTTAATAGAAGATATATCTAATAGTATATTAGCATCAATTGGGAGAATTATTTCACCGATATTCAAACCCCTTGGATTTGGAGATTGGATTTCATCTGTTGCTATATTTACAGGATTAGTAGCTAAAGAGGTGGTTGTTGCGACATTTGGAATTTTAAGTGGAGTAGGAGAGGTAGCTGAGGATTCAGCAGAGCTTATTTCTAATATCCAAGTAATGTTTACACCATTAAAGGCATGGTCATTTATGGCATTTAACCTTCTTGCTGCACCGTGTATAGCAGCAATAGGAGCAATGAAAAGAGAGTTTAACTCATGGAAGTGGACTTTATTTGCTTTAGGATATCAAACAAGTGTAGCTTATTTAGTAGCTTTATTAATTTATCAAATAGGGAAACTAGTTGTTTAATTAAATAGTATTTTAAAAGGGAGGAAAGGAGTTATGATTAACTATTTAATCGGCGGGGTGATAATAGGAACAGCATTGTATATAGTATTTAAAAACATAAATAAATTTGTGAAAGGAGAAACTAGCTGTAGTGGTTGTTCTGGTTCTTGTAGCACTTGTGCAATCAGTCATAATAATAGGAATGATGCCAAATGAGTATAGTCTTAGTCGGAGGACATGATTGTATGCACAATGAATATAAAAGAACATGTAAAGAATCAGGACATAATATCAAGGTATTAACTCAGATGAAAGCTAATTTTCATAAAAGAATTGGTTCACCTGATGCTATCATTATATTTACAAGTACAGTTTCTCATAAGATGGTTCAATCAGCCATTAAAAAAGCAAAGAAGAAAAATATACCTATTATTAGAAGTCATACTAGTAGCAAAAGTGCTCTTAAGAATATAATAAATAAATTAGAGAAAAAAGTTTCAAATTAAAGTTAAACGGTAGACGGGGTCAGGCCTGAATAACTTAGGCTTGACCTTATTTTTCTATCATAAAATTATTCCTACTGAAATAGTAATTTATTAAGTGTTTTATGCTTGTCTAAATTATTATCAGGGGGAAATAGTATGAAGATAAAGATATTATTAATTTCTATAGCATTAATGTTATTAGTTAATAGTGAATATAGTATGGCAGTAGATAGTTTACAGGTAACTGGAGAAGTTATGGATGTATCTATTAAAAAAGGAGATTATGTTCAAGAACAGTTAATAAAAGTAAAAATACTAGAAGGAAAGTATAAAGATAAGATTGTACTTGTAAGACACCAAATCCTTGAATATTCGTTACACAATTATGAATTAAATACAGGGGATAAAGTGTTGATTAGTTTGTCCTATGATGAGAATAATAGATTAACTCCTAAATTAATCAGTGTATGGAGGTTAGAACATTTAAAAAACTTAAGTATTATCTTTTTAATACTATTAGTGATATTCGGAGGATTGAAGGGTATATTATCTTTAACATCATTGGCAATTTCAGGATTCATTATTATTAAATTTATAATCCCTTCAATATTGAAGGGGTATGATGCTATAACAATTTCGGTAATGGGAGCTTCAGTTATAATAATTGTAAGCTTTATACTTATATCTGGATTTACTAAAAAAAGTTTGGCTGCAATAATAGGTACAACAGGAGGTACCTTTGTAGCAGGGTTATTATCTAAAATATATAGCTATAGATGCCATATAAGTGGATTAGCAGATGATGATGTGATGTTTCTAGTTACTAACATAGGTTTAAAAATCAACTTTAAAGGGTTATATATGAGTGCAATAATTATAGGTACTATAGGAGTAGTTATGGATGTAAGTATGTCTGTTACTTCTGTAATATTTGAAATTAAAAGAAAAGCTCCTAGAGCACATTTTAGAGAGCTTATGGGCTCAGGGCTAAAGGTAGGAAAAGACGTAATGTCTACTATGGTAAATACTCTTATACTAGCTTATGTAGGTAGTTTTATGCCTTTACTTATTATTTATATAACCTCAGATGCATCTTTTACATATGCATTAAATACAGAGCTTTTGAGTATTGAGATTATAAGGAGCTTATCTGGGAGCATTGGATTAATACTTACTATACCCTTAACCTGTTTTGTAGCTAGTATTATGGCTAAATGATATTTGTCTTATCTGAGAGTCAATATATATGATATAATATAAATAAAAGGAAAAGAGGGATGAAAATGGCACAGTATCCTTTAATGAGCCCCTTGGTAGACTTTGTATTTAAAAAAATATTTTCAGGAAGTAAAAAAAGTAAAATACTATTGATCAATCTATTGAATGCTGTATTAGGATTAGAAGAAGGAGAAAAAATAGAAGATCTTACATACTTAAATCCATTCAATGACAAAGAATACAAGGAAGACAAAATATCAATACTAGACATAAAAGTAAAAACACAAAAGGGAGAACTAATAGATATAGAAGTGCAGGTAACAAATGTTGACAACTATAGAAAAAGGGCATTATACTATTGGTCAAGGATGTATACAGAGACAATAGAAGAAGGAGACCCATATGATAGATTAAAAAAATGTATAGTAGTAAATTTTCTAGACTTTAACTTACTAAAAAATACAGAAAAATATCATAGTATATTTAAAATAAAAGAAATAGAAGAGAATTTTGTACTACTAGACGATTTAGAGATACACTATATAGAACTACCTAAATTCAAAGAAAAAGAAAATATAAATGAGCTTAATGACTTAGAGAAATGGCTAACTTTTTTAAAGGATGCAGGAAAAGAAGGAAAAAAAGAAGTCATAGAAGACCTAAGAAATAAAAGTGAGGTGATAGATATGGCTGGAGAAATGCTAGAAGAATTGAGTAAAGACGAATTAGCAAGACAGATGTACTACCAAAGACAAAAGTGGATTATGGACGAGAAATCAAAGAAAGCATATGCAGAGTTACAACTTCAAAGAGCTAAAGAAAAAGCTTTAAAGGAAGGTAGAGAAGAAGGTATAAAAGAAGGTATAAAAGAAGGTATAAAAGAAGGTATAAAAGAAGGTAGGAAAGAAGGTAGGAAAGAAGGTAGGAAAGAAGAAAAGATAAAAATAGCAAAGAATTTGCTAAAAATGAAAATAAACATAGAAACAATAATAGAAGCAACAGGACTATCGAAAGAAGAAGTAGAAGAAATAAAGAAATCAATGGAAAATTAATAAGATATATTAAATTGTCGTCGCCCCTAAATTATTCTATAAAAAACTTTGGGGGGTGACGACAATTTTAAGTATAAGGAAAGGAAGTATAAAATGAGATATCCAGAACCTACAGTTGGAGCTATAATTTTCAATCCAGATAAAAAAATACTTCTATGTAAATCAAGTAAATGGGACAACAATTATGTAATCCCAGGTGGACATATTGAGTTAGGTGAAACAATGGAGGAAGCTTTAAGAAGGGAGGTATTAGAAGAAACGGGATTAAAGATATATGACATCAACCCAATAGGTATAACAGAAAGTATTTTTAGCGATGCATATCATCAGCAAAAACACTTTATATTTATTGCATACATTTGTAAAACAGACTCATATGACGTTACATTAAATGAAGAAGCAGAGGAATATAAGTGGGTAGATTTAAAAGAAATTGAGGATTTAGAATTAGATGGATTTACTGAAAGTTTATTAAATAAAATCAGAAATAAAGAAGGGCGTAATAATAAGGTAGAGATATTTTATAAATATTAAACGGGGTCAGGACTGAATAAGTGAATAATTTTGAAAGGAGAGATTAACAAATGAAAAAAATAGTTTCAATTTTAATGTTTTTTGTATTATTTACATGTCTAATACCTTTACAAAACACTTATGGAGATAATAATGAAAATTTCAATGAAGAAATAATGGAAATTCTTAATAAGGAAAATTATAATGAACAAGAATTATTTAATGCAATTGAAAAAGAGCTAGAACAAAGAGAAAATCACTTCAAACAAATAGCCAATAGATTTTCAGACATGGGTAATCATTGGGCCGATGTAACAGTTGGAAAATTAGTAGAATTAGGCATATTAGATGGTTACGGAGATGGTACATTTAAGCCAAATAATACTATAACTAGAGCAGAGTTCTCAAAAGTTGTAAGAACATCACTAAAGCTAGATTTA
>NZ_ARZA01000202.1 GCF_000387765.1 Caldisalinibacter kiritimatiensis | reverse complement strand
GCCTTCGGGCATCTTTAATATTTTTTTGATAGTTTTGCCTACTTAAATTTTACTCTAAGATACTTACTTCTAGACAAAATCATCTCTACTTATGGTACGGTTCACCGTAACTATATAATCGACAAACTTAAAAGGAGCAGAATAATCTGCTCCTAGCTTTTCTTTCTTTACTCAACAATAGTCTTTTCTTTCTTAGCTAAAGTCATAATCCCTGAAATTAAAAATAAAATTCCTGGGATAACTCCAAATAAAGAAATTGAAATAATAATTCCTACTGCTGATATAATCAATCCCCATCCAGCAAATTTTGTCTTCGAGTAGACTAAACAAGCTGAAACAATTCCTAATATAGAGAAAACAAATGCTGAAGCACCTAATCCTCCTAGACCACCAGAGTCACCACTAAATGCTTCACCCATTGCTCCCATAAAAGAAGCAAAGAAACCTCCAAACATTCCAAAGATACCACCAATTATACCTAAAACCTTCTCAGTTGTTCTTGACCTTTTTTCACTCATAAAAATCCTCCTCTGGTTTACTCATTTGTTAAGTAAATTAACTCCTCTTCACTCGACCAAAATCCTCCAGTAACTTTCAATGCATAACTAGAATCTACAGTGGGAACGTCAAATACTATATAACCAGTCTTAGATAATTTAGGATTTACTTGAGCTAAGAAAAAGTCATCATTTCCTTCAATATAAATTGCTGCTGAGCCATTTGAGTCATACTCAGTCCCATCACTCTCTATAAGCTTAAACATTGCTGAATCAATAGTTCTCCCTTCCTTATCTCTGTTAGTTACTGTTACATTAAGAATTAAAAATACACCGTTAGCTTCTTCATTCAAATATTCATTACCTAATTTATCGGCTTGAAGAACTTCATTTACTGTATATTCAAGATTGCCAACTTTTACAACATCACCAATTTTGAAATACTCTTCTGTTACAGGTTCCTCTGCTGTTTTAGTTTCTGTTGTGCTTTCAGATGAAGCTTCTTGAGTTGTAGATTCATTACTAGACGTATTATTATCACTACCTTCTTCTCCTCCACCTGCAATTGCTCCAATAATAATTAGTCCTACGAAAACAATACCAATCCATTTTAATATTTTTTTCATTACTATCCCTCCTAAGTCTCATAATTAATCTATAAATATATTCTAGGTAAATATAATAATACTTTTGATGAAAGATGACTAGTTTTGTCGAACTGCCTGCTATTTTCTTAAAACTTTCTTAAATACCGTTTTAACTATATTTTCAAACACATATTATAATTATGTAATAATTATTACAAACACATGCAATTCCAATTGTTTCAACTAAAAGGAGGTATGAAAAAATGAGAATAATTCAATCACTAAAGAACATAGAACATCTAAAGCAACTTTCGACACTTGATAAGGATTTACTCAATAAAGTAGATGAAGATTTTCAATGTATGCTTAACCAATACAAATCTTTAGATTGGGAGTACTCTCCAGAAGCAAATGGAATAACAGTAATTCTAGAACCTGGAGATACATCTGACATACTAAAACACATAGGCATATCCCACATAAAAGACACTATTCCAGAGTTTGTGGATGAATTTGACCTAAGGGATACAACATACACTAAAAGCCTAATATTATTCAATAACGAGTACGCTGTGCTAATCTACGCTAACCCATCAGAGATAGATAGCGACTTTCAAAACTGGATAAAGAAGAACCTATAAAGCACTCAACAATAAACCCTGTTGAGTGCTTTTTTAATCAATAAATCAAAGGAGGAATCATTTTGACAATCTTAGTTCTAATAGCTAGAATACTTCTTCTAATAGCAGAAGGTCTAACTGCAATGGAAGCTGTTTCTCTAGTTTCAAATCAAACAGGCGTTTCCTTTAGTAGGCTTTGGTCTAACCTCCCTAGCAAGTACAAATAACGCTACTATAATCATTTTACATTTCTGGAAATTATGCTTGTTTCTCAGTTAAGTAAAATTTTTTAAAATTCTAAGAAATTGAGAGCAATTTAGAGCATTTAAGAGTTTGTATCAAAAATACCCCAAAAACTTCAAATTTTGGGCAAGGAGTTCCTAGGGTAAAATTTCTGGAAACGGTTTTGGCTAGGAAGTCCTTGGGTAAAATCGTCTAGTTAAAATCGCTGAATACGAGGAATGACAAGGGTTCCAATCCATACTATACTATAGTCATCAGCTGAAAACAATGAACTTGGAAAGACGTCTGAACAAGTTCCTCCACCAAAACCACTAGGAGGGATAGTATGGATAAAAAGAAGCAATTAGAAAAGAAAACAGTTGAGGGTGTAGATAACTCTTCTACCCCTCCTCTAAAACAAGAGGAAAATTTTTTGGAACAAAGAAAAAGTGAAGATAATAAACCAAGTCAAGTAGAAGTAGTTCCACTAAACCAATACAACTTTGAAACATTTGTTGTTGAGAAGGGCTACATTCAAAGAATAACTAAAGATGGTCTAGTTCCAATAGCAAAGGAATTCGATGTGATTTGCACCATAAGAAACTTAGATGATGATACAGTGTCAATTAAATTAGGAATAGATTCCTTTGGGAAATACAAAGAAATTATAGTCCCCTTTAAGGATTTTACTAAAACAAGATTTCCTAAGTATGTCACCAAATACGGTTCTGACATAACAGAAACCAATGCTGAATCTGTGATTCAATACATCATGCAAGAAAAGGATAAGGTTCCTCAAGAGTACTGTCATAGAGGATTAGGATTTTCCACATACGAAAACCATAGGATGTTCAAGCACCACGATGCAATAAACTTTCCATATAAATCACAGTACATTGGACACTTTAACCTAACACCTACTGGAAGCCTAGATACATACCTAGAAATGGTGAATACAGAGGTTCTGGGCAATACATTACTCGAGCTAATTTTAGTTCTAGGATTCACTGCACCAGTCTTTGCATTACTCTCAAATGAGGTGCTAATAGTACATCTCTACGGAGATAGCTCTAAGGGAAAGACTACTTCCATAAGATTAGGGGTGTCTCCCTTCATCAAACCAGCAATTGATAACGATGGAGGAATAATAACTTGGAATGGAACAGAGAATGCACTAATTGAAATTCTTAACAATAACAATGGAATTCCCTTAGCCTTTGATGAAGGTTCAATGCATAGAGGAAATTTAACTAGACAAATTTACAAAATCGCTTCTGGTACAGGTAGAAGAAGACTAAACCAGGATGGTACTCTAAAGGAAACAGGCTACTGGGAGAATGTAATCTTTTCTACAGCAGAGCATTCACTACTAGAAAAAGCTAATAACAATACAGGTCTAAAGGTCAGAGTAATTGAGATAGGTAATAGATACTTTACTACCTCAGCTGAAAACGCTGAAGCAATAGAAAAAACTGTGTTAGAGAATTACGCCTTAGCAGGGCAAATCTTTGTACAAAATCTAATGGAAGTAAAGGATACATTAGAATCAAATCTACGTACAACGAGAGAGGCATTAGATAGTAGGATAGAGGAAAAAACTCCCTTCACTAAAAGAATAGTGAAAAAACTAGCTCTAATTGTACTAACAGCACAGCTAGTAAAGAAGTTCTTAGGAATTAACCTTAACATAGATGAAATAGCTGACTTACTTCTTGAGCTTGAATCTGAAAAAGCAATGGACATAGACATAGGTAAGCAAGCATTTGAATACTTTGTTGAAGTTCTACATGAACACCACAACAACTTCATTGATAGAGACCATGAAAACCCAAATATTCTTTGGGGCAAGATTGAAGTAAGTAAAAAAGATGCAACTAGAAGAGTCTACATTTTAACTAACAAGTTCAATGACATAATGTCAAGAGGTGGCTTTGAAAGTACTCAAACAGTACTAAACAACTGGAAGGATAAAAACCTCTTAGAGTGTGACCCTAAAAGGCTTTCTAAAAAGAAAACCTTAATAAGTGGTAAAGGACAAGCAAGAGTCTACTGCATAAGACTTCCTAGGTCGCTCTTTCCAGATTCTCCTGTGAAAAAAGCACCTAAGAAAGTAGTAAAGTCAAAAATAGCAAATCTGTTTGAAGATGATGACGATAAAGCGTCCTAAAATAATTTCTTCCCAAAAAAATCAGCGGGATAGAGGGTTAGTACTACTCAACTCGAGTTGTTTCAACACAAGACCCCTACCCCATGATTTTCCCCACTGGAATTTTCTCCCCACTAAAATTGGGGTGCTAAGTTGTTGAAAGGAGCCGTGACATAAATGGAAATGAATTCTAACAATGAAGTTCAAACCTATAATACAATAATAGACATTTTGGCTGAAATAATAAATAACAACATCAAGACTACTAAACCAAAGGAGGAAAGCCATAATGACTCTTAAAAAAGTTGTAGGATACACACGTGTTTCAACCAAAGAACAAGGAGAACATGGATACAGCATAGATGCTCAAAGAGAAATGATTAAGAACTACTGTGAAAAACACGGATACGAATTAGTAAAAATCTACGAGGATAAGGGCATTTCGGGTAAGTCTACTAAAGGTAGACTTGCTCTTCAAAACCTGCTAGTAGATTCTAAAAAAGGACTCTTTGACGTAGTACTTGTTTGGAAAATAAACCGATTAGCAAGAAAACAACTAGACCTTCTTAAAATAATCAATGAATTGGATATAGTAAATGTCTCCTTTAGAAGCTGTACAGAAAACTTTGAGACAGAAACCCCTTCTGGCAAACTAAACCTACAGATGATAGGTGCAATAAGCGAATTTGAAAGAAATACAATAGTTGATAATGTAAAGATGGGAATGAAAGCAAGAGCTAGAAATGGCGAATGGAATGGTGGAATTGTTTTGGGGTATGATACGGTTAAAGTTGAAGGACTCAATTCTAAGGATAGTAAAAGTGTTCTTGAGATTAACCCAGAGGAAGCAATGATTGTAAAGAAAGTCTTTGAACTCTACGCTTCTGGAAAAGGTCTAAAAGCAATCACCAATGAGCTGAACCATAAAGGATACAAAACTAAAAAAGGAAATCCATTCAATGTTAACGGTGTAAGAGACATCTTACACAATCCCATGTACATTGGTAAAATAAGATACAATGTTAGAGAGGATTGGGCAGAGAAAAGAAGGAAAGGAATCAATCCTGACCCAATAATAGTTGAAGGCAAACATGATGCAATAATTTCTAAGGAACTTTGGGATAAAGTTCGTAGAATCTACAAAAGTAAAAGTGGTAGGGCTAAGAGAAGATATGATGGAAGTTTTCCTCTAACTGGAATACTTAGATGTCCTGTGTGTGGTGCTGGAATGGTAGCCCACAGAACAACCAAAAAGAAAAAAGATGGTACAAAATACGTTCTCAGATACTACACTTGTGGAAACTTCAAGAATAAAGGAAGTGCTGTTTGCAGGTCTAACGGAATAAGAGCAGACTACGCTGAGGAATACGTCTTCAATAGACTCTCAGAAGTCATCTCAAAAGATGATGTTCTAAAAGACATAGTTTCTACCCTAAACGATAAAAGAAAGAATGAAATAAAACCTCTTGAAGCTGAACTTCGATACACAGAAAAAAGAATAGAAGAGTTCTCCTCAAAGCGTGAAAAGTACTTCAAGCTCTTTGAAGATGACATAATTGACTCCGATGCACTAAATAAAAGAATGAAGATACTCCAAGATGAACTTGAAGAATACTCTAAAAGAAAGGAGGAAGTCCTTGAGAAACTAGCTGAAAATGACTCGCAAGAAATTCCTTTCCAGTTCGTAAAGGATGTACTCTCTGATTTTCACTCTCTACTAGATAAAGCACCCCATGACCAAAAGAAAATGTTACTACAGCTAATCCTAAGTAAAATAACCATAACTGACCGTAAGCAAATAGATACAATGGAACTTCAATTCGATGAAAAAATAATAAAATACTTCCTAGGCAAAGAACCTCCTTCAGATGAAGGAGGTTCTTCTTTCAATAATAAGCACAAAAGTTTGCAGTTATTTATGGTACGGTTCGTTCCTATTTATCCTAAAAGCCCTATAAACCTGCTCCAATAATATTAGCTTCATCAATTGATGAGGGAAGGTCATTTTAGAAAAGGATAGTTTGAAGTGACTCTTTTTTATTACTTCATCCGACAGTCCTAATGAACCACCTATTATAAAGGTAATATTACTATTTCCCGTTAAAGCAAGACCTTCTATCTTTTCAGCAAAGTCTTCTGATGATAGGTTTTTACCATCTATACATAAAGATATAATATAGGAGTTTTCATTTAGTTTATTTAGTATTCTCTGTCCTTCTTTATCCTTAACCTGCTTCATTTCGGCTTCACTTAAATTTTCTGGTGCTTTTTCATCGTTCACTTCTATTAACTTAAGTTTACAGTATTTAGATAATCTCTTTGAATATTCTTTGATACCTTCTTTTAAATATTTCTCTTTAATCTTCCCAACTGAAATCACTGTTATATTCATTTTCGTATCCTCCTAAATACACTATCTTAATTACATAATTATCCTTAATATAAAATCTCATAGTACTATTTTGAAATATAAACTGGTCTGATAAATCTTCTAATCTATCTACTTTTAATAGTTCTTCCTTTAGCTCTTTATTGCTGATATTAATACCTTTACCTATTATCATGTCATCATCTACGGTTTTTAAAAATAAATTTAAAATGGTATCTTCATAGTTACCAGGCATCTTATCAGCCTTTAATTTATTGCACTTTTTACAACAGGTAACAACGTTAAAGATATCGCTTGTTCCACCTTTACTTAAAGGAATAAAATGATCTAATGTAATTTGTTTAAATTTAAGTGATTTGCCACAATAAAAGCAACTTTTATTATCCCTATAGTATATATATAGCTTGTCCTTATTGCGTAACTTCACATCATCACACCTTAAACATAATTTCTGTTTTTTATACTACTAAATATTTAGGTGCTTTATCACAATAATCACATGTATTCGGACTTGTCCAGTCCGTAAAGGATACTTTATCAAGTTCGTATATATCCGGTGGCTGCTCGTATACATCTACGAACTTTTCAATGGCTATCTCCAAATGTTCGTTACACACTACGTACATAATATTCACTCCATTATTTTATTTTTATTAATCCATTCCATATATATTATCGTCAACATTTACGGAAAATATAAATTAGTTTATAGTTAGTTGTTAGTAGTTATTAGCCTTTTATTCAATTCTTAAATTAAAATACTGATAAAGCTACCAAATAATGTGATATATCATTGGAATATGAGCTGCTTTTTTTACCTTTTTACGTCATTTTTTACATTGTTATTTGAATTTTATGTAATTAAAGGCTTGACAGTGTAATACTACATGTCAAGCCTTTTGCTATTCATTAGTAATTATCAGGTCTTTCTTTGAATATAATCTCTAATTCTTTTTGTTGTCCATTTCTCAATATTTTAACTATAGCCTTATCTCCCGGATTATACTTATAAAGTAATTTTCTTAATGCATTCATAGATTCGACTTTTTTGCCATCTAACTCTATTATAACATCTCCTGCATTCAATCCTGCATACAATGCAGGTGAATTTGGTGCAATTTCAATTATTATAACTCCTTCATCAGCTCTTAAATCAATTCCTAGTCGCTTTTCGTATGTTTCTACTTCAACACCAACTATTCCCATATATACATGTTTAACCTGTCCTTGTTGTATTACTTGCTCAATTATTGGTTTAGCTAAATTAATAGGAAGTGCAAAACCTAATCCTTCTGCAGAAGTAATCTTTGCTGTATTTATTCCTATTACCTGTCCTTTAGCATTCAATAAAGGTCCTCCACTATTTCCAGGGTTTATAGATGCATCAGTTTGAATTAAATCCTCAATTACATTATTTTCGTCAACTCTTATTGTTCTGTTTAATCCACTTATAATCCCTGACGTTACAGTCCTTTGAAGGTCTAAACTTAAAGGGTTCCCTATAGCAACCACTAGTTCCCCTACGTTTAGTATATCTGAATTTCCTAATTCAGCAGCAGGTAAGTTCTTTGCATCTACCTTTACTATTGCTAAATCTAATGCAGGGTCATTCCACAGAACTGTTCCCCTCTTTTGCTCCCCGTTTTCAAATTGAACAGTTATTTTTTCTGCTCTTCCATCTCCTACTACATGGGAATTAGTGAGTATATAACCATCACTATTTACTATTACTCCTGAACCTACTCCTTGTACCTCTCGAGGCCCCCAAAAGAAATAATTTTCTGTAGTTACAGTCGTTATACCTACTACAGACTTTGTAGCCTTCTTTGCTACTGCAGTAACTAAGTTAATATCATCCTTAGGAGTTATATTTATTTGATTTTCTCTTACTACATTGTTTTTATAAATATCAGGAACAGGTATCACTTTTCCATATAAATAAATAGGAAAAATATAACCAGACACTATACCACCAATAAGTGCAGCAATTAATGCTACTATAAAATATGAGAAAAATCCTCTTTTTCTACGAATTTCTCTTCTATTATTAGGCATCTGAACATAGTAAGATGTGCTTCCTGTATTAGTATCATTATAATTAACATCTATATTCCCTTTGTCATAATGATTTTGTTGTACTTTATCATCTACGTTTTCTTCAATATTATAGTTGAACACATCTTCATTTCTTAAATTTTCGTTTCTTTCATGTTCATTGCCCATACACATCTACCCCCTTACTATTAATCAAAACAATAGATTTTGCTAGGTCTATCTCTATATGTCATATCTAAAACAACATCTTTATTTAATCTTATTCCTGCTTCCTGAATAATGTTAGCAACTGTTTGATATGCTAACTCTGGAAAATTATTTTCTTTACTTAAATGTGCTAAAAGCACTTTCTCCATGTTGCCTGATAACACTTCGCAAAGTATCTCTCCTGCAGTTTTATTAGAAAGATGTCCACTTTCTCCTAGTATTCTCTTTTTTAAAAACCACGGATATTTACCCATTTTAAGCATTTCCTCATCATGATTAGATTCTATCATTAAAAGGTCCGAATTTTTTATATTTATCTTAATATCTTCATCTATACAACCAGTGTCAGTAACTAAGCTTAGTTTAGTATTTTTATAATAAAAATTATATGCTACCGGGTCTTTTGCATCATGGGATATTTTAAAAGGTAAAATTCCTAAATCACCTAGTTCAAAATCTATATTAGTTTTAAATGTGTTTATGTTATTTTTACTTATTTCTCCTATAATTTTACTCATAGCTTCCCATGTATCTAAATTTGCATATATAGGTAAATTATATCTCCTAGATAAAACCCCTACTCCTTTTGTATGATCTCTATGTTCATGGGTAACTAATATACAATCTATAGTACTTGGGTCAACATCTATAGTTGCTAAAGCATTTTCTATCTTTTTCCCACTTAGTCCTGCATCTATTAGTATTCTCACTTTATCAGTCTCGATATACTGACAATTACCACTACTACCGCTAGCTAGTGAACAAAATCTTAGTCCCATCACTTTTCCTCCGTCTTTTTATTGTCTTTTCTATTAAAAACTACAAAGTTATACTATAACCTACGTAAAGAAAAAGCCGAGAAACCTCGACTATTCTTCTATCCTCTTTATCTTAGCACCTAAATTCATTAATTTATATTCTATCTTTTCATATCCTCTATCTACGTGATATATATTTCCTATTTCTGTGACTCCATCAGAAATCAATCCTGCAATCACAAATGCTGCTCCAGCTCTTAAATCGGTAGCCATTACTTTAGCTGAGCTTAATTGTTTCGGTCCCTCTACCACTGCTGTTCTTCCTTCAACTTTTATCTTAGCTCCCATTCTCTTTAGCTCATCTACATACTTAAATCTACCTTCAAATATACTTTCTGTTACTATACTTGTCCCTTCTGCCTGTGTTAATAACACTGTCATAGGCTGTTGTAAATCCGTAGGAAAACCTGGGTATGGTAAAGTCTTTATATTAGCACTCTTTATTTTATCTGTACCTGTTACTCTTATAGAGTCACCATATTCTACTACTTCTACACCTAATTCTCTAAGCTTTGCAGTTACAGGCTCTAAATGCTTAGGTATCACGTTGTCTATTACTACATCTCCTTTAGTTGCTGCAGCAGCTATCATATATGTTCCCGCCTCTATTTGGTCAGGAATTACGCTATAAGTACATCCATGTAATTCTTTTACTCCATTTATTTTTATTATATCTGTTCCTGCTCCTCTAATATCCGCTCCCATAGAATTTAAAAAGTTAGCTACATCAACTATATGTGGCTCCTTAGCTGCATTTTCGATTATAGTCTTTCCTTCAGCCATCACTGCAGCCAACATGATATTAATAGTTGCTCCAACGCTAACTATATCCAAATATATTTTAGCACCTGTAAGCTTATCAGCTTTAGCTCTAATGATACCATGTTCTATTTCTACTTTGGCACCTAATGCTTCAAACCCTTTTATATGTTGGTCTATTGGTCTATTTCCGATATTGCATCCTCCAGGATAAGCTACCTCAACTTCCTTAAATCTCGCAAGACCTGCTCCTAAAAGATAATATGACGCTCTCAATTTTTGTGATAATTCACTTGAAGCATTACATTTCTTAATCATGCTAGTATCTACAGTCATTACTCCATCGTCATTAAGCTCTATCTCAGCTCCCAGGTCCTTCATTATATCCTTCAAGATAAAAACATCTCTAATCAATGGAAGATTATCAACAATGCATTTATCTCCTGATAATAACGTTGCCGGTATAATTGCCACAGCTGCATTTTTAAATCCACTTATATTTACCTTACCATTAAGTCGGGCTCCACCTTCAATTAATAATCTACTCATATGTTCAACTGACTATAATGCCAGTCTTGGTCACCTCACCTTCTAATCTTTTATATTGATTATTCTTAACGTAAATATCTTAATTATTATATTTATGTCAAAACACTTTGTCCAATTTTCTCTCTATTACATCTTTATTTAAAAATAAACACTTCATTACTATTATAATAGATTTTTTAGCTTTTTTAAATGATTCTATCATCATATTTATGTAATTATTGACTAATTTTGAAAAACTCAAAAAACAAAGAAATAGAAATGTACATATAACACTTCTATTTCTACTTTAAATTTCCTTCATTTTTTAGTATTCTTTTAAAAATTCTTCCGTTCCATCTTCAAATATTATTTTCCACGCTGGTTCAACATTGCTTTTTACTATCCTCTTCCAAGTACTGGGTCCTTGCTCTTCTAAATCAGAGTAATAACAAAGCTCTATTCCTACTATAGTTTTACCATAGTGCTCTTCCATCAATAACAACCTCAAAAGTGCCTCAGGTGCAGCTGTAACCAAAATTTCTTTTTCATTAGGTACTATTGACTTAATCCATTGTCTTTCAAATCTTTTGATTCCAGTTGCATCTATCTCAAATATCATGTATGAGGTTTCAATAGTTAAACCATCATATACTTTAGTGAATTTTAAAATGTGCTTATTATTTTTAACTCTATAATCTTTTAATTCATAGCCACTAGTTTTAAACCCTTTATCTTTTAAGAACTCTTCAGCTATATTTGTTAATGTCTTTATATCTAATTGGCTATATATTTCTTTATTAGAGTTATTTTCATAAACTATTTTTTTATTACCTATTACTGACAATTTTTCTCCTTTATCATTATAATATGTATTTTCCTTGGATTTATCCTTTGTATATTCTTCTAAAAATCTATATGCTAATTCCTCTGAAGCATCATATACCTCATAAGCTATGTTTAAAAAAGGTAAAGATGGTATTTCTTTCGGAATATCAATATTAAGATTAATATCCTTTTCTGCTAAACTAGACCTTACATCTTCTAAAAAATCTTCTTGTAAAGAAGGATAAGTATCATAACCCAAGTCGTTATCGCTTATTACATACAGCAAAATTAAATTTGTTATAATAAATGCAACTATTAATATATTTTTAGCTTTAGACCAATCCATTACTTAATTCACCATCCACATGCTTCTAGTTTTTTATCCCCCCAATCACTTTTATGCATTCACCACTATAAGCATCAAAAATATATGTTGTACCGTTTATATTTATTGTCCATACACTTTTCAATCTCTGACCATAATCTTGTCTACATGTATCGTAATATGCCATGTATATATCGTTTATAGAGGATAAAATCTTTTCTCTTAAATCACTTTTATTTATTTCTTCATTTTTTATCCCCGTCTGTCTTTTATAGTTCTCTTTAATTAAATTATAGTTATCACTCTTTCCGATGATATCAAGAGGCGACAAAATAGGTTTTATATTAGTACCTATTAATTTGCTCATATCTATTTTTCTAACAAATCTTTTATAAGTTTTTATTTGGTCATTAAAAACCTCTACTACAATTGGATGCTCTATTTTTCCATTATCTAAGATAACTGGGTTTCCTCCTATTCTGTAGTTAAATACAATCCTATATCCTTTGCTACCATCACTTGTAATTTGATCTATTGAAGATAAATACACATCATCTGGCCACCCAATATGAGAACTTATAAAATCTACTGCTGTTTTTAAACTTATATAAAGATTTCTTTCTACAACTGTATGCTCAAGAGAATTAAAATAAGATATAATTCCGTCATTAAAAATCTTTAATACCTGTTCATTGTTATAAACATATATAACAGAGCCATTATCCTCTTCTATTTTCCTAACGTAGTCTAAGTCTTTCCCAAAGAATTCCTTAGCTATTTGCTCTATTTGAGCTTCATTTTTTACATTAATTTCATTTTTTACATAATATACAGATCTCCATGCTTTTACACTTTTATCTAAAGCCATATATGCATTACTTTCAACATTTAAATAATCTTTCAAAGAATAATATTTGGTATATCCGTTCCTCTCAATCTTGACTACTTCTTTTGATATATTACTCATATCAAAGTTTCTACTAGTAACCTTTAAATAGTCTACACCATTACTTAAAACTATAAAATTACCCCCATTTAAGGGGATGTATATTCTATCAATTTCATTAATTTTATTAAAAATATCATTTGCTTCATCTACTTCTAACATTTTTAAAAAAATATATAAAGGTACCTTTTCTGTGAATTGTGCTTCTATAGCCCTTATTGATTCGTTCTTTATGGTTTCTTCATTCTCTATTGAATCTACTTTTATGTCTTTATCCTGAAAACAAGTCTTTAAAATCGTCTTTACATTATTCCATAAGTCATATTTTTCATCACAGTAAAGCTCAGAGTAAAGTATAGTATGACTCCTTCCAAAGGTTATTAAATACTGCTCAGGAGATACAACTTTTAACAAATCATTATTATCATTTTGCTCTATTGGCTCATTTGAAGACATAGGTATTAAATTGTATGGAAGTTTAGCCCACACCTGTTGAGTTAGATAAAAGCTTACAAAAACTAAAGATACCAGCACTAAAGTTTTAAATCTTTCTTTATTCATTAGTAATCCTCTCCAAAGTTTTATTCGCTAGTATCTGTTTCATTGTTGTAGTCAATTAATTTCTTTAAAGTTTCAAGTAGATTCATGTTATCAATTTCTTCAAGTTGCTTTTTTGCATCATCTACATTAGTTACCGTAACATATCTAATTACTATACTCTTTGGCTCATTATCTTCCATAAGATATATAGCTATTTTATTCTTTCCTTCCTTTAGTTCAAGCTCTTCAGCAAAATATCCTAATTCACCAACTTTAAAGCTCTTGCTATATTGAATTACATACTTTTCCTTAACTTCTTCTGTATTGTCGCTTTCTTCGCCGTTTAAAGAAAAGTTTACTTGCTTCGGCTCTTGCAACGAATATACTTCAACAATTATTTCGCTACCTTCTTCAGCTTTCCCTGAAAGTAACAAGATTTTTTCAGAAGTAGCTAACTCATTTTCTGGTGAAATAATCTCCAATTCTTTCTCTTCTGTTTTTACTTGTACATCTATTTTATCCTTATGTAACTCTTCTACGTCTTCACCATCTATAGAATACCCAACAGTACTATATGTACTGATAACAACTATCGTCAACATTCCTATAAACAGCTTTTTAAGCATCTCAATTCACCTCCATACTATTTATAGTACTACATTTTAATTATATAACAGTTATATTACAAACATATTACAACAGAATTACGTTTGAATTACACATGCTTTCTTTGCAGGTACTATTATATCTACTTCTGTTCCTACATTAAATTCACTATTTATCTGTATTTCTCCATTGTGTGCTTCTACAATCTGCTTTGCTATAGAAAGACCTAAACCTGTACCTCCAAGCTCTCTTGACCTTGCTTTATCAACTCTATAAAATCTTTCAAAAATCCTATCTAAATCTTCTTTAGGTATACCAATCCCATCATCTTTCACTTTAATTAATATATTATCATCTTGTGTAAATGCTTTAATTTCTATGTTGCCATTATTTGGTGTGTATTTTATAGCATTACTAACTATGTTTAATATCACCTGCTCAAAGCCATCTTTATCAAATATAACTTCTGGCATATCGTCTTCTATATTTAAACTAAGAGTTTGACCCTTTTCTTGAGCTGATATCTTCATCTTAAGGTAAATTTCTTCTAACATTTCTTTAACTGGTATTGTTACTTTATTCCATTTAGTTTGTTTATAGTCAAGATTAGAGAGTTGTAATAAGTCCCTTACTATTCTCGCCATTCTATCGCTTTCACTATTAATTACATTTAAAAATTGAGATGCTAGTTGCTTATCTTCAACTGCTCCTTCTAATAGAGTTTCCGTATAACTTTTTATCGTTGTTATAGGAGTCTTTAATTCATGGGAAACATTTGCTACAAATTCCTTTCTCATGCTTTCAAGTCTATGCTGCTCTGTAATATCTTGAAATACTACAATAAGTCCACCTATTTGATTTTTATCATTTTTAAATGGGGCATATTTTGCTCTGTAGGTACTATTTCTAAGTTCAATTACTACGTCGCCTTCCCATTTTTCGCTATTTTTTATATACTCTAAAGTAATCTTTTCACTTAAACTTCTAACTACTTCATCAAATTTTTTAGTATTAATATCGCTTTCTAGTAAGTTTAATATTTTTAAAGCTACAGGATTTGCATGTATTATTTCTCCATTAGTATTTACAGCCACTACTCCATCCGCCATATATGTGAATATCGTGTCCATCTTACTTTTTTCTCTATATACTTCAGAAATGGTCTTTTTCAGCTTTTGGGTTAAATAATTGAACATATTGGCAAGCTGTCCAATCTCATCATCAGACTTAACTTCAACAACTTGATTAAAGTCACCTTTAGCCATTTTTTCCGCTTTTACCGTTACATCCTTTATTGGTCCAGTTATACTTTTTGCTATAAAAAATCCTAAGATTACAGTAATAACTAAAGCTAATATCGTTGCTTCTGTTAACATTATTTTAGATGAATTTATTGTTTCATCTACATAATCTAACTTCGATGTAAGATAAATTATGCCCTTCACTTGTCCTACATTGTTCAATATAGGATAAGCAATATGTTTTACCCTTTCATCATTACCATCAGAACCCTTTGGAGGAATAGCTTCAGCTATTTCTCCTTTAAGCGCTTGAGAAATTAAAGCCTTATTTAACTTTTTTGTTTCATAGGCTTTTTGACCAATGATATTTCTTAAATTTCCTGATTTACTACCGATTATTTCTAAATCATCTGAATTCATTACAATATACAAACTTTCATTATACCCCAGTGATACCTTGTTAATACCAGCATTTATTTCTTCTTTTACCTTACTCCAATCATCTTTATGCAGTGGAGTTACAATGTTATAAATATTGTCTATGTGTTGTTTCATCGACTTTGATATTTGCTCTATTTGTTGACGCTCAAATTGTTCTATTATAAAAGCACCTACTATTACCATTGCAATATATACAAGTAGGAAATAAACAGTAATGAACTTCCATCTAATGCTTTTGAACATAATTAGGCCCTTCTGAAGTAGTACCCTACTCCTCTTTTTGTTAGTATATACTTGTATTTCTTCGAATCATCTTCTATCTTTTCTCTTAATCTTCTAACCGTAACATCAACCGTTCTTATATCTCCATAATATTCGTAGCCCCACACTTCCTTAAGTAATTGTTCTCTAGTAAATACTTGTTCTGCTCTAGACGCTAAGAACTTTAATAGCTCAAATTCCCTTAATGTAAGCTCTATAACTTTATCTTTCTTTCTAACTTCGTATTTATTTAAATCTATTGTTAAATCACCTGAAGCTACAATATTACTATTAGAGTTTCCTCCTAGCATGTCTACCCTTCTTAAATTGGCCTTAACCCTCGCTATAACCTCTCTCATACTGAAAGGCTTAGTTATGTAGTCGTCGGCTCCTAGCTCAAGTCCAAGGACTTTATCAACTTCTTCTTCTTTTGCTGTTAGCATTAGTACAGGCATTTGTAACTCTTGTCTTATTTCTTTTATAACTTGAAATCCATCCTTTTTAGGTAACATAATATCAAGCAGTACAATATCTGGTTCATTATCTAAAGCTTGATTAACAGCAACTTCTCCATCATAAGCTACTAATACTTCATATCCTTCTTTCTCTAGGTTAAATTTAAGTATATCAGCTATAGGTTTTTCATCATCTACAACTAACACCTTTTTATTCAAAATACTTCACCTCATCTATATTTTATTTAAATTTTATATCTTGTTTGATTCTTATAATAAAGAATCAACTATATTGTCAATTATATTTCTAGTACCAAGTACATAAAAAGACAAATTCCTTTTTATTATACATCTATATTGAAAACTTAACTATTATGTTTTTTGTTATTATATCATAATTAGGCCTTGAGTCCTGTAGATATATTGTGTTATATATTGTATAATTTTGTTGAAATTACTTGTTTTATGATTGATTTAATCTCCATCCCCCATCATTTTATGTAAAAGTCAACCTTTCAAGGTTGACTTTTACGTTTACTTTTTTACTTGTAATTCATTAAAATTAATTTTTAATACTTTTCTAGTAGAATCCTTAAAACTATCACCTGTTCCTAAATTGTTTAATATCAAAATTAAGTTATTAAAACCCCAAGTTTCTGAAATATCTTTCACCACTTCAAATGATTTTCTGTATGCTAAACTTTGATTTATACCATAGAAATTGTTATTTAATTCTTCTATAGTAACTTCTTCAAACTCTATACCTTTTCCCCATTCAAAACCTGTCATTTTATACTCAGTATAAAGAGCCAATCCTTCAGTTAGCCACATAGGATAATTTCCTTTACTTATTTCGTCTACCAAATAATGTGTAAATTCATGAACGATTGGTCCTTCTTTTTCATATATCTTTTTCATATTACTGTCATTATCTATCCAAACATATGGTGAAAGTATATTAATAACTCCACCAAAGTAAACCCCTAATGGCGGATTTTTTTTGTTTAGATTTGTATTATCCAATAACTTTTTACTATCACTATATATTATAATATTAACTTTCTCTTTTGGGAAATAATCGAACATAGTACATACATCATCATAGTATTTTTCAGCTATTTCTTTTGTAATTTCTGCTGCTTTTATATCTTGTGATGTATATCTAATTATAAAATTTTCTGTTTCCATTACTTCATAATCTTTTACTGAATCTAATATCTTTTTCTTGTGAATATCATTAAAAATAGGTTTAAATGTTGTCACAAAAAAACCTGTCAAATCTAGTGTATTAATAAAAACACCAACAATAATTACTAGGATTATAGGTTTAATCCATCTTTTCTTTCTTATAAATTTCATTTTGTATCCCCCCTTATATAGATATGTATATGAGGGGACACCTCTATTATAACATAACATTATGTAAACTTAGGTGGCAATTTTTGTTTTATTTATAACCTTTTTCATACCTTCCGCATACATTGAATCATAGGAAGGTGATTTAGGTATGAACATGAGAAGGTCTAAAAGTCAAAAAGTATGCCCTGTAGTAAGTGCAAAACTCCGCTCTCAATCTAAAGAACAAATACCTGTAATAATCAGATTTAAAAAAACAAATTCAGAGAAAATCTCTAGTCAGGTTATTAGTATGTCTAACAAAGTAAAGCATCAACTTCCTTTAGTTGATGGAGTAGCCTGTGAAATGAGTTTAGAAGCAATAAACAAATTGTCTGAAGATCCTGATATAGAATATATTAGTTTTGACTCAAAAGTTTTTGCTCTTTTAGATATAGCAAATGAGTCTATATCATCTAGTTTTCCTCATCAAGAGGGATATACTGGAGAAGGAATTACAGTAGCAGTAATTGATACAGGCGTTGCTCCACATAATGACTTGACAAGACCAACAAACAGAATAGTAGGCTTTAAAGACTTTGTTAACGATAGAAGTAAGCCCTATGATGATAACGGCCACGGTACACATGTAGCAGGAATTATAGCTTCAAGTGGATATTCCTCTAATGGAAAATATACAGGTGTAGCCCCTAAAGCCAACATTTTAGGCATAAAAGCTTTAGATGAATCAGGTAGTGGTAGTACTTCTGATATTATATCCGCTATACAATGGGTAATAGATACTAAAGATGTATATAACACCAAGGTACTTAACTTATCACTAGGAAGCCCAGCAAATGAACCTTATTATTCAGACCCATTAGCTAAAGCTGCTGAAGCTGCAAATGATGCTGGTATAACTGTAGTTGTAGCAGCTGGTAATAGTGGACCATCAAAAAATACTATATTATCTCCTGGTATCAGCCCATCAGTTATTACAGTTGGTGCTATTGATGACAATAAAACTCCAGAAATAAGTGATGACACTATTGCAGACTTTTCCAGCAGAGGACCTACTAATGATGGATTAAAAAAACCTGATTTAGTTGCTCCTGGTGTAGATATTATGTCATTATCAAATAACAAATTAGATGGTTACACTTCATTAAGTGGTACATCAATGGCAACACCTTTAGTTGCTGGTACTGCAGCTTTAATGTATCAAAAAAATTCTAACTTGACACCAAAAGCTATTAAGTCTTCTCTTAAAAATTCCTGTACTTCTATAGAAGAAAATTATGATGAACAGGGTTCTGGCGTTTTAAATCTCAAAAAGCTATTTGAATCTCCAATTAAAGAAACACCAATAAACGAAGAAGAAAAAACTGTTTCCAAAGGTCTTTTTGGTGATGGGTTTATAGTAGTAGTTTTAATAGTAATATTATTGTTAAGTAGATATTTTTAAGAACAAAATCGACTTCGTCGATTTGTTAGTTAGTAGTTCGTTGTTAGTAGTTAGTAGC
>NZ_ARZA01000201.1 GCF_000387765.1 Caldisalinibacter kiritimatiensis | reverse complement strand
CGCTCGACCCTATATGATAGGTTGGGACCTTACTGCAATCATATACTGGATACGACTACAATAAAGCCTTTCCCAACCATATAGGATCTTCCCTCCGACTGTATACCAGCCTATTAAGACCAGTATACAATCTTTGGCCGACCCATATACGCCCCCAGTAGGAACGTATATAAGTCTGGGCTCAACCGTTATGTTCCCGACACTATTATTATGGACCG
>NZ_ARZA01000200.1 GCF_000387765.1 Caldisalinibacter kiritimatiensis | reverse complement strand
TGAAAAATAAAGTAGCAGAGCTAAATTCTAGTGTAGAAACTTTAATCACCGAATATAAAAATATAATGTCAGAGCTGGAAATCTGCCCTTTATGTAAAAGTAAAATTGATGTAGATACTTTGAAGAAAATAACCAATATAATATAATAGGAGTGAGGACAATGGAAAAACATGAAAAGCAATTAAATGATTTAAAAGAAAAATTAGAAAAAGCTAAAACTTTAAAATATAAGGCTGAAGCAAGACTAGAGCAATTAAATAAGCAACAGGAAGAAATAATAAATGAATTAAATGACCTAGGTGTGAAACCTGAAGAATTAGAAAACGAAATAGAGAAATTAGACCAAGAAATACGAAATCTTATAGAAGAAGCTAATAAGCTTTTACCATCAGAAATCTTAAAATAATGTGGGGGTTCTTAAGTTGGATGAAATAATATTAATACAAGAGCTAGAAGAAAAATTATCAGCAATTAAAAATTTTTATTCAAAAGAAAGTGGTAAGAGAGATAGAATACAAGAAGAAATAAATAATTATAATGAAGAGTTACAAGAAGTAAATGAAAAAATAGATTTATTAGAAAAAGTAAATATTCTTATGCAGAAAACATCAAAATATGCAAGAGAGCAAGCTAAAAAACAAATAGAAAGTTTAGTTACCAACTGCTTACAATATATATTTGATTCTAATATAGAATTTAAAATTAAAATTGAAGAGCTGTATGGAAAGCCTAATGCAGAATTTTATGTGATAACAAAACATAAAGATGAAATTATCAAAACAAAACCTCAGTTATCTAGAGGTGGAGGGATAGTAGATATTGTTTCATTAGCTTTAAGAATTGCTTTTATACAGATTCATAAACCAAATGTTGAAGGTCCTATAATATTAGATGAACCAGCTAAACATGTAAGCGAAGACTATATTTTTAACGTTGCCGAATTTCTTAAGCAGGTATCAGAAATGTTTGATAGACAAATTATAATGGTAACTCATAACAACCACTTGTCTTCAGTTTCAACAACATCTTATAGAGTAGAGCTAAAAGGTACTGAAAGTAGTGTTTATAAGGTTTCTACATAATTTAAATTACTTGACATATAAATCAAAAAGTAATACAATATAAACGAATGTTAGTAAAAATATACAATACAGGTATATTTAATACCAAGAATAGGTAGTCTCATAGGCCGAGATAGCTCGGTTTTTGTTTTATGATATAGTTTTGGAGCTAGAGGTCTAAATATTCAGAGACATGAAACTTGAAAACAAAATAGCAAAGGAGGTGCTTGTCATTATTATAGAAATTGTAATAGCAGCAGCAGGAATTGGTGTTGGTACAGTTATAGGGATATACGCAAGAAAAATAATTGCTGAAGGTAAGATAAATAGTGCCGAAGAAGCGGCAAAAAGAATAATAGATGAGGCCGAAAAAGAGGCCATTACTAATAAAAAGGAAATATTACTTGAAGCAAAAGAAGAAGTTCATAGAATGAGAAAAGAGTTTGAAAGGGAAAGCAGAGAAAGAAGAAATGAATTGCAAAAGCTTGAAAGAAGGCTTATGCATAAAGAAGAAGTTATTGATAGAAAGAGCGAGTCTTTAGAAAGAAAAGAAGATAATCTTAATAAAAAGCTAAAAGATATAGAAAATAAGGAAAAGTTAGCTGAAGAATTATACAATAAGCAGGTTGAAGAACTTGAGAGATTGTCAGGATTAACAACAGAGGAAGCAAGAGAACTTCTTTTAACTGATATAAGAAAAGAAGTTAGTCATGAAGCTGCCATGATGATAAAAGAAATTGAAAGTAATGCTAAAGAAGAAGCAGAAAAGAAGGCTAGAGAGATAATATCATATGCAATTCAAAAGTGTGCTGCTGACCATGTGGCTGAATCTACAGTGTCAGTGGTATCTCTACCAAATGATGAAATGAAAGGAAGAATAATAGGTAGAGAGGGACGTAACATAAGAACTTTGGAGACTCTTACAGGTATTGACTTAATAATTGATGATACACCAGAGGCTGTGATATTATCAGGTTTTGACCCGATAAGAAGAGAAGTTGCAAGAATTGCTCTTGAAAAACTTATAGTAGATGGAAGAATTCATCCTGCAAGAATAGAGGAAATGGTTGAAAAAGCTAAGAAAGAAGTTGAAACAAGCATTAGAGAAGAAGGTGAGCAGGCAGCTTTTGATGCAGGTATACACGGAATACATTCAGAATTAATTAGATTACTAGGAAGACTTAAGTTTAGAACAAGCTATGGACAAAATGTATTAAAGCATTCAATGGAAGTTGCACATTTAGCAGGATTAATGGCGGCGGAAATAGGAGCAGATGAAAAAATAGCTAAAAGAGCAGGATTGCTTCATGATATAGGAAAAGCAGTCGACCATGAAATGGAAGGACCTCATGTTACTATAGGAGCTGAATTGGCTAAAAAATATAGAGAGTCAAAAGAGGTTGTACATGCAATTGCTGCACATCATGGAGATATAGAACCTCAAACTGTTGAAGCTGTTTTAGTCCAAGCAGCAGATGCAATTTCAGCAGCTAGGCCAGGCGCTAGAAGAGAGACTTTAGAAACTTATATTAGAAGATTAGAAAAACTAGAAGAGATAGCAAATTCATTTGAAGGAGTAGAAAAATCATTTGCAATACAAGCAGGTAGAGAAATTAGAATTATGGTAAAACCTGATGTTGTTGATGATGCAGAGACAATACACATGTCTAGAGAAATAGTTAAACGAATTGAGAATGAGCTTGAATATCCTGGACAAATAAAAGTTAATGTAATAAGGGAGACTCGCGCAATTGAATATGCTAAATAAAAGGGAAGGTAATCCTTCTCTTTTATTTTAAAAGTGTGTTACCATAAAATGTTAACAACTGTGGAATTTTTAGAAAAATTTATTTTTTAAAAAAATAAAAAGAGGATTTTTTTAATATTTGTAGAATCATATATAATGTAAAATAATAAAAAATAAAAAATATAGTAAGGGGGCTTTCAATGATGGATGTATTAAAAGTATCAGCAAAATCAAGTCCAAATTCTGTAGCAGGAGCATTAGCTGGTGTACTTAGAGAAAAGGGATCAGCTGAAATTCAAGCAATAGGAGCAGGTGCTCTTAATCAAGCAGTTAAGGCAGTAGCTATTGCTAGAGGATTTGTTGCTCCTAGTGGTGTTGATTTAATTTGTATTCCAGCGTTCACAGACATTGAAATTGATGGGGAAGAAAGAACAGCAATTAAATTAATAGTAGAACCTAGATAAGTTTAAGCTATAAAAACCTGCATTTAATGTGCAGGTTTTTATTTTTTATTATTTTGTTTAAAGATATTAATTTCTTTTAAATAGGTTGACAAAACTAAAACATTGTTATAAGATGGAATCAAAGTGAGTGAGTACACACTTACTCGTGAAGAGGTGTTGGTGATGTGTCTAAAAAATCATGAGTTAAAGACTTTTTTCTTAGTGACGTTTATGTGGTCATGGGGATCTTATATAGTTCCAGTCATATTTGGTTTAAATGGAATTATTCCTATATTTTTTTATGCATTAGGTGGAATTGCTCCAACGTCTGTTGGAATTATATTGGCTTATTTAAAAAGAGATAAGAGTTATTGGAAAGATTTTTGGAGACGTATATTAAGTTTACGTCAAATAGAATTTAAGTGGTATTTGTTTATTTTTTTATTTTATCCAGTAGTTTACTTAGTTAGTATGCTTTTTATTTTTTACACACTGGAACATTATTAGAATTACCTACTCTAAAGGAATATTTGGCTAATCCAATAAAGATTATACCATTTGCTATATTTATGCTATTTTTTGGACCTATAGTAGAAGAACTGGGCTGGAGAGGGTTTGCACTTGACCATTTAGAAAAGCATTACAACTGGGTTGTTTCTAGTATTGTACTGGCCTTTTTCTGGTCATTATGGCATTTACCATTATTTTTTATAGAAGGTACTTATCAATATGGTTTACTTCAAAAATCATATTTCTATATTTTTAGTTATATGATAGGTATGTTTATACCAACAAGTATTATTATGGACTGGCTATACAATAAAAACAATAAAAGTATTTTATCAGGGGTGTTATTTCATTTTAGTATGAATTTCTATGGTGAATTAATAGATATACCTAATAGTTTAAAATATACAGTATCAATATTCATTACTTTTATATTTGCGGGGATTATTTTAATGACATATAAAAGGAATATAAATTCTTCAGTGGAAAAGAAAATTTAGTTTTTAAGTTTGATAAGGGGGTATTAGATGACTAACTTAAAAAAACGAAAGTTGGAGGTAGTTCCATATACAACTGTTTGGAAAAAAATCTATGAAAAAGAAGCAAAAAAATTAGAGCAGTAATGAGAGAAATAATAATCGATGTTCACCATATAGAAAGTACTGCTATTCCGGGTATTAAAGCTAAACCTATTATAGATATACTAGTTGTAGTATCAGATATAGGTGAAGTAGATAGTTATAATTGTTGTATGGCAGAATTAGGATATGTAGCTATGGGAGAGTATGGGATTCAAAGAAGAAGGTTCTTTATAAAAGGAGGAAATAAGGAAATTGAAAGACATATTAATTTTAGAGATTATTTAATAAATCATCCGAATGAAGCTAAGGAATATTCACAGTTAAAGGAGAAACTAGCTGAAAAGTATACATATGACATAGATAGTTATGTTAGAGGAAAAAACAAATTTATTAATAAAATAGATGAAAAAGCAAAGGCATGGAAAGAAAATCAGACAAAGTAGGACAATAAATGAGGCAAATATTCAGACAAATACCTTTATATAGATTTTTGAAGTTTTGTAACGGTGAGGATATGGAAAAGATAGTGTTAGATTTGTAGAGCTGAAGACGATAATTTGCGTGGAGAAGGGATATGTTTATTATAATGATATAGTGAGTAAGTGCACACTCACAAGTATTAATTCTTGAATTATAAATTATTCTAGGAGGGGTTAAAATGGATTTGAATTATTTTAGTATATTATGTTTTTTCTGGGCTTTTGTGGGCATTTTAACTAGAATTCTAATAGTTGCTTTAGGAGATAAGTGGAAAGAATGGGAAATCAATAAAGCGTATGCTAAAGAACGACCTAAATGGCTTAATTATATAGGTATATTTGGTTTTGCACTTGTAATATTTACTTGGTACAAAGTGTTCACTACAAATGTAGGTTTTAGTTGGATTATTGCAGTACTATTATCATTAACTCTAATAAAATTATACAAATTAACCTTTGATTATAATGAGTTTAGAGAATTTGTTATAAATGTATTTGAAGATAAAACAAATTAATGCGTTTAAATATTTCTGTATTTACTATTTCTATTATTTTCATTCTGATGGGATTATTCCTTTATTAGTTGATTTTTCCAATATGAATATTAAATTATAAAATGGCTTTCGTAAAATTTTTAGAAGAAAAAGTATTGATTTAGAATCTTTATTTTTGATTTGTCATGTTATCCAATTTCATTGAAACATTATAATGCAGTTCCTTATGAAGGTACACATGTTATTTTTGAAATTGTTGGTGAATTTTATCCAATATGCGTAGAGTTGGCATGAAAACATGTTGGATAAATAGAAATGGACGTAAATGGAAGGGTGATGTTAAACCTACATACACAATCAATTGCTTAGAAGATATTAAATACTTATTGAGATTAAAAGAGAAAAATAAAGCTGTATAGTTTATAAAGATAATAAATGAAAAAATAATAATGATAGTAAGTATAGATAATTATAAGACTATTACTTAAATTAAAGGATGATTAACAATGTGTATAAACCTTAGAGAATATAAGTCAAAAGACAAAGTTCAATTACAAGAGATGATTTTTGCACTTTATAATGAAGACCCTGAAGGGGTTACTTCATCAAATAAAAAGGCCTATAAATATTATAAGAAATTAGGTTTTATAGAAAGTAGAAATATACATATGGTAAAAAATAATAAGTATACAAAGAAATAGATAATATTATTTTAAAAATAGGAAATCAAGAAATGGAGGTAATCATATGAATAGAGCTGAAGTAACAAAAAGGAAAATAATTGATAGCACCATTGAACTTATTGCTGAAAAAGGGTATGCAGCTACTTCTTCTCGTGAAATTGCTAAGAAAGCTGGTATTTCAGAAGCTACTATATTTAAGTACTATGACAATAAGGATAATCTATTAAATATAGTTGTAGAGACAATAATACAAGACTTTTTAAACTACTCATTTGAACATTCATTTCCTAAGTTACTTTCAGAGAATAAATCTATACAAGATATGTTACAAAACATTCTTATAGAAAGACTTACTTTTTTTAAAGAAAATTCAAATGCTTTTCAGGTAATTATACAAGAAATGATGATTAATCCATCAATAAGAGAGCTATTCATAGAAAGGGTTTGGGTTAAACTTGAAAGCATATCAAATGATATATTTGAAAAAGGTAAAAATGAAGGAGTATTTAGAGACATAGATAATTTTTTCTTACAAAAAGCTTTATTCGGAATGTTATTTTATACTAATATATTTGAAAAAATTTTAAATATTCAAAGTGAAAAATACAGTATCAAGAAACAAGCAGATATGATACTTGACATTTTATTAAACGGAATTTCTAAGTAAATATTGGGTTTACAAGGGGGGGAGAAAAGATGAATGCCTATGTTAAATTAATAAAAAATAATCGTAAAATTTTTATTGTTTTCTTTATTTTACTAAACATTTTTGCTATTGCTGGTGTTACTAAGCTTAAAATCAAGTCGGATTTTGATATTTTCACACCACAAAATTCTGAACATAAGCAAATATTAGATGAAATGAATTCAACATTTAATACTTCAGAGCAAACAATTTTTTTAGTAGAAATTGATAGTCAAGACATATCGTTGAATGTTATTAAACAATTTAGACAAATACAAAATTTTTTAGAAGGAATAGATAACATTGAGTTTATTAATGGACCAGCTCCAGAGAAAATAGAAATGGATGATGAATCGATTAATTTAAATACTACTTTAACTGAAGAAAATTTAGATTTTCTTAAAGAGCATTATGAAGGTATGGGTGAGCTATCTACTTTAATACAGAAGAATAATAAAATATATGGTTTATTTACTGTTTTTCATGGCAATAGTTTTGGTGGTAATGGACTTAAACAAATAGAAAATTACTTAAATAATAATCAAATAACACATTATATTACTGGAGATATGTATATGCAGCATAAAATTATTGATTATATATTGATGATTCTGTGTTTTTTACCACCGGCTGCATTCTTATTAATTTTTATAGTGTTTAGAACACAAATGGGAAATATTAAAGCTACTTTTCTTTCTATACTACCAGCAGGTATTGCTGCTCTTTGGACTATGGGAACAATAGGTTGGATAGGAAAACCAGTATCTATAATTACAGTTTTAGCACCTATATTTACAATAGTAATAGGTAGTGCAGATGGTCTTCATTTTGTGTCACATGTTCAAGATTCTTGTTCTGAAGGAAAAGGAAGAATACGTAGCATTGTAGAAACACTTAAAATGGTAGGTGTACCTATGATTATTACAACTGTAACTTCTATGGCAGGATTTATGTCTTTGTTAGTTATGAATACGGATGCTATTAAAGACTTAGCTTTATTTGCCTCTTTAGGAATATTATTAGCAGGGGTAGCTACTTGGTATGTTCTTCCTCTTATTCTTGTTGGAAACATCAATTTGAATAAACCTGTAAGTAATGGTATATTTTTTACTAGAAAAATTAAAAGATTATGGGGAGTTGCAAGTATAGTTATTGTAATTATCTTGCTTGTTGTTGCTTTTATTGGAATACAAAATTTATCTACTGAGTTTAATCAGTTGCTAATTTATCGAAATCATACTAAGGTATATGAAAGTTTTGAAAAAATTATGGAAGTTAATGACGGAAGTATTCCAGTTTATCTATATATTAAAACGGAAAAAGACCCCTTAGAACCAAGTTATGCTCATAGATTTACTAAGTTGGAAAAAGATTTAGTTAATTCAAAGTACGTAAAAAAAGCCATAAGTACTTATGATGCATTATCACTTGTTAATGCAGGATTACTAGAATTAGAGCATCCTACTTACCCAAGAAATTTAAAACAAGTAAATTATATTAGTTCTTTAATAATTACTGAAGATAATAACCCAATAGCACATTTATTAGATAGGGAAAGAAAGAGTGCTAGGATAATTGTTTTTCCAAAAGATTTAGAGAATGAAACACTAGAAATAATAAATAAAAAAATATTTGAATTTAACAATAAATATAAAGATTTAGAAATAAAGGCAACTGGAGCACAGTATATGATGAAAGAATTGAATGATAGCATGCTAACAGGCCAAGTAAAATCTATTCTATTAGCATTTAGTTTGGTATTTGTATTGCTTTTTATCTCTCTTAAGAAAATTAAGCCAACAATTATATCGTTATTACCAATAGCTTTTACTATGCTTATAATCTTTGGGTTTATGGGTTTTACAGGGATATCGTTGAATTTATTTACTGCTACAATATTTAGTATAACTATTGGTGTTGGGATTGACTATGCTGTTCATTTTACTTCTGTGTGGAGAAGTTTAAAAGACATAGGATATAATAGTAAAATAGCACTTGAAAAAGCATATGCATATACAGCAAGGCCAATAATGGCTAATGCTCTAGGATTATCTATCGGATTAAGTGCGTTATTGTTTTCGCCTCTAAGAATACATGTCTATATGTCTGTATTAATGTGGGTTTCAATGCTTTCTGGTGTATTTATAAGTCTATCATTCTTACCTACTATATTAAGAAGAGCCAGATAGATATGTTGTAATTTAGCTTATATAATGGGATAAACCTTAGACGAAGAATTATTTAGGTAGTGATATAGTTTTCAATGCAAATGTGTTAATTGGTTTAGCTAACCGCATTTATCGGTTAGCTTTTTTGATTGCTTTTAAACTAATTTAAGTCTAATACTTAGAGTAAAATTTAAGTAGGCAAAACTATCAAAAAAATATTAAAGATGCCCGAAGGC
>NZ_ARZA01000199.1 GCF_000387765.1 Caldisalinibacter kiritimatiensis | reverse complement strand
AATTCTTACTTTTGATTATTAGGATATTTTTCATTTTATTTATCTTAGGTATAATAATCCCTTTAATTATTAATTCATTTTTACAGATACTAGAATTAAACAGTAATACAGCACCACCTAAAGGTAATTGCACTTTTGTAATATCGTACAATTATTTTAAAAGTAATTTCCTATATTATTTGGATAGGATTATTAATAATTATATAATTTTTTTAAATTAAGCTTACAGAAAGATTAGATTATACTTACTACTTTTAATTTTTTTCGAAAACATGTATAATAGAATAAGCTGTTCATTATAAACTTTAATCTATACATTCTCATTATATTTTATAATTATAAATTTTTTTGAAGGAATTTAAAAATTAATGTTGAATATTATCCTCGAGAAAGATTATAAAGGGGAATTTTTATGAATATATATATAGATAAATTCACTAAATATTTATCTGATGAAAGAGAGCTATCTCAAAACACTCTAGATTCATATCAAAGAGATATTAGACAATTTAAAGAACATTTAAATCTAAGTAAAGACGATGATGTCAAAACAGTTAATAAAACAATGATATTAACTTATTTAATGCATTTACAAAAAAAGGGGAGATCTACTTCAACTATATCAAGAAATCTAGCATCATTAAGAGCCTTCTTTCAGTACTTACTAAATGAAGGTATCATTACTAGAGACCCAACTATAAACTTACAATCACCCAAACAAGAAAAGAAAATACCTAACATATTAACACCTAAAGAGGTAGAAATATTACTTCAACAACCTGATACTACAACTACTAAAGGCTTAAGAGATAGGACTATGCTTGAACTTTTATATGCAGCCGGGATTAGAGTATCAGAGCTTGTATCTTTGAACATAGAAGATGTAAATTTAGAAATGGGTTATGTATATTGTTCAAAGACTACTTCAAATGAAAGAGCTATACCTATAGGTAATGTTGCTATAGAATATTTAAAGAAGTACTGTAGTGAATTTAGGCATAAGCTCATTAAAAAGTCTGATGAAAATGCTTTATTTGTTAATTATCATGGTAATAGATTAACTAGACAGGGTTTTTGGAAAATAATTAAGTCTTATACAAAGACAGCTAATATAAATAAAAAAATCACACCACATACATTGCGTCATTCTTTTGCAGCTCATTTATTACAAAATGGTGCTGACCTAAAATCAGTACAAGAAATGTTAGGGCATTCTGATATATCAACAACACAAATATATGTCCAAGTTGCAAATAAA
>NZ_ARZA01000198.1 GCF_000387765.1 Caldisalinibacter kiritimatiensis | reverse complement strand
TTATATAAGAAAGTATATTTATTATATAGCTTGTAATTAAGTTAAATACAGGTTTGAAAGATAGAAAAAATGTTTATAGAATTATTATCGAAAAGCGAAAGTCGAACAGCGAATAGCATAATTTTTTCTAAGAACTGACTAAAAAGCTACTAACTACTAACAACGAACTACTAACTAACAAATCGATGAAGTCGATTTTGTTCGTTATTAAAATAATTTGGTTATTCGCTACTCGCTGTTCGCTTTTCGCAGAACAAGTAAATAGTTAGAACAATAGAGTTAAAATATAGAATGGTATAAAAGATTTTTATTGCTTTATTACAGCCAAAAAATTTATATTGACTCTTTTCACAAAACTGTGTAATATAAATTTAGTTTTAGTATGTAGGGAGGAGAAAAAAGTGAAATTAGTGTCCTTTAATCCATATAGAACAATAGGTATACCAGGTGTCAAATATATAAAACCCGAGCATATGTTTAGAGAAATAAAAACTATAAAAAAGGCAGACTATATATTATTTCCTGAATACTGGCAAGTAAATTCCCTAGTATATGGACTTAAGAAAAAAATATTTCCAAATATCAATACTTTTCATTTAGGACACAATAAAGTTGAGATGACTAGGGCACTATTGGCAACTTTCCCTGAAAATGTACCTTATACAAGGATAATGGGGAAAAATAGACATAGTATAGAAATAATCGAAGAAGAGTTTGGATATCCATGTGTGGCAAAAGAAATAAAGAATTCAATGGGACAAGGTGTATTTTTAATCCAAAAAAAACAGGATTTACAGAGATATATAGACAATAATGATACTTTATATATACAAGAAAAGCTACCAATAGATAGAGATTTACGTGTTGTGTATGTAGGTAATAAAGTAGTATCAGCATACTGGAGAATAGGTAAAGAAGGAAGCTTTCACAATAATGTTGCTAAGGGTGGTTCTTATAGTTTTGAGAACATACCTTTAGGTGCTGTTGATTTAGTGGACAAAGCTGCGAAAACATTGGGCATAAATCATGCGGGGTTTGATGTGGTAGTAGTAGGAGATAGATATTATATATTAGAATTTAACGTATTGTTTGGAAACGAAGCTCTTAGACATTTAGGAATTTCAATAGAAAAAATGATATATGATTATATTCTTTCAGACTTTAAACCAAATGGCCCTGATAAACCTACATTTCCAGGTGTTCCAACAAGAAAAAAAATATCCTAAAGACTGGTTATCCAGTCTTTTTGTTTTTGATTTTAAATTGTATTTTTTGTATCTAGTCCCTAGTTTCCTTTCTTCAAAAGCTACTAATCACTAACAAATCGGTGACGACGCTTTTTTTCACACACTTTTTCCACATTTATAATATTTTTATCATAAATTTAGTTGCAATAATAAGAGTGTAAGGAAAAATAAAAAAATAGTAAAGGAGAGATGCAAAATGAAAAAACTTTTAACAATCTTAATGGTGGGTTTATTAGTATTTGCAAGTGTAGGGACTGCATTTGCAGAAGAACCAGATTTAACTTCTAGAACACAGCTTAGTTTAGAACAAATGCAACAAATGAGGGAAGCGGGACAAAGATATAAAGCACTAAAGGAATTCAAAGATGAAATACACCAAATAAATGAACTAAGAATAGAAAGATTAGAACTAAAAACTCAACAAATTGAGAAAAATGATAGCATAATTGACCTATATATCAGTGCAAGAGAAGAAGGAAATAAAGAAGCATTACTAGAAGCAAGAGAGGCTAGAAAGCAAATAAAAGAAATTAATAAGGAAATAAGTGAATTACACAAACAGCTTAAAGAAGAAAGAAAAGCATTCAGAGAAGATGTAAAAAATGATAACTTTGATGAAGCTAGAGAGCATATAAACAAAGTAATATCAATAAAGGAACAGATAAACAGCAAAGTTGAAGCAAAATTAGGATTACTAGACCAAATAATAGAAATACTTTCTTAAGAGATAGGGTTTCCTATCTCTTTTTTTTACATTAAAATGATATAATTAAAATGGAGGTGATAAAATTGAAACATATATTTGTAGTAGACGATGAGAAAAATATAAGAGATTTAATACAAAAATATCTTCAAAAGGAAGGATATAAAGTCACCCTTTTTGAACACGGAAACAACTTAATAAGTGAAATAAATAGACTGAAACCAGATTTAATAGTATTAGATATAATGATGCCAGGAATAGACGGGTTAGAGCTATGTAAAGAAATAAGAAAGAAGAGTGATATACCTATTATATTCGTTTCAGCTAAAGATGAAGAGTTAGATAGAATATTGGGATTAGAGCTAGGAGCAGATGATTATTTATCTAAACCCTTTAGTCCAAGAGAACTAGTAGTAAGGATAAAAAATATATTTAAAAGACTAGAAAAGAGTGATAGCTTTAAGTCTGAACATATAAATATAAAGGATATAGATATATACTGCGAAAGAAGATATGTTGAAAAAAATGGTGTAGAAATAAAATTTACTACAAAGGAATATGAATTACTTGAATTTCTAGTAAAAAATAAAAATATGCCTTTTACTAGAGAACAGCTACTACAAAGGGTTTGGGGATATGATTACATAGGAGACCAAAGAGTTATTGATGATTTAGTTAAAAGAATTAGAAAAAAGTTAAAAAAGGTTGATTCAGAATTAAAAATAACCACTGTATGGGGTTATGGATATAGGGTGGATGGATAATGACAAAGATAGGGAAAAAGCTTATAATTACATATATTATCTTACTTATAATTACCTTTCTAGCTATAACTATTTCTTACAATTCTTTATCTAAAGTATATTTGTTAAATGAAACGAAGCAACAGCTTAAAGATGAAGGTGAAAAAATTGCAGAGATTTTAAAAGGATTTAGTCTTGATGAAAGAACTATAAGAGACAGAATAAATGATATACAAAAGCTAAAGGTAGCAGGTAGATTTATTGATTCACAGATGATTATATTAAATGGCAATAAAAACATAGTTTATAAAGATACTGATATAAAGTATCCTCAAATTTTACTAAGGATAATAAGAGAGAGAAAAAATACAATAAAAGGATATATATCAAAAGCAACTCCTATATTAGATGACAATGGAAATATCAAAGGACATGTAGTATTGTCCACTAGAGTTGAAAATATAAATAAATTAAATAATCTTCTTAGAAGGTCTAGACGTATAAGCTTTACAATTGCAGGAATTTTAGCATTTATAATAGGGATAATTTTTGCTAGAGGAATAACAAAGCCTATTAAAAAGCTTGCAAATAAAATGAAAAATTTCTCACTAAAAAAATATGAAGACCAGGACATTATAAAAACTGGAGATGAAATAGAAGAATTAGATAAATCCTTTAGAGAAATGGCTAATAGAATTAAAATGTATGACGAGCAACAAAAAAGATTTTTTCAAAATACATCCCATGAGTTAAAAACACCTTTAATGTCAATTCAAGGCTATGCAGAAGCTATAAAGGATGGGATTGTGGAAGGTGAAGAATTAGAAGAAAGCTTAGATATAATCATAAATGAAAGTCAAAGACTAAAAAAGATTGTGGATGAATTAGTATATCTTACAAAGCTCGAAAATGCTAAAGAGCACTTTAATTTTGAAAGAAAGAATTTATTAGACATAGTTAATAAAGCTGTTAAGTCTGTTAAGAGCTTAGCAGATGAAAAGGGAATAAGTATAAAAATTTTACATGATATTAATCACGTTGGAATGTATGATGAAGACAAGCTTATAAGGGCGTTTATAAATATTTTAGGTAATGGCATTAGATATGCAGAAAAAGAAATAACAATAAACATTAAAGATAATATAGATAAAATAGTCATTACAATTACAGATGATGGTACAGGCTTTAATAATGGTGAAGAGAAAAAGGTATTTGATAGATTATACAAAGGCAACAAAGGAAATACAGGAATAGGATTGGCTATAACAAAGGCTATAGTAAATGGACATAAGGGAAGCATTACCGCATACAATAGCTCTACTAAAGGAGCAGCATTTGAGATATCATTACCTAAATAATCATTGAATGTAGGAAATTAAAGTGTTATACTTTAAATATCAGGTGTAAAGACACATGTAAATACAATTAGAAAGGGTAATATTTATGAAAAAAAATAAAATAATACAAGATATAGAAAAATTAAAAAAAGAAAAGAACGCTATTATATTAGCACACAGTTATCAGATTCCAGAAGTTCAAGAAGTAGCAGATATAGTTGGTGATTCACTAGCATTAAGTAAAGCTGCAACTGAAGTAGATAACGAAGTAATAGTTTTCTGTGGAGTAAACTTTATGGCAGAAAGTGCTAAAATATTATCACCAAATAAAAAGGTATTATTACCGATAAAAAGTGCAGGCTGTCCTATGGCAGATATGGTATCAGCCAAAAGATTAAGACAATATAAAAAGAACAATCCAGATACTACAATAGTTTGCTATGTAAATTCTAGTGCTTCAGTTAAGGCTGAAAGCGATATATGCTGTACTTCATCTAATGCACTAAAAGTGGTTGAGAGTATTGATTCAGATAAAATTTTATTTGTACCTGATAGAAATTTAGGTAACTATGTTAAAAACAACGTAAAAAATAAACAAGTTGAATTATGGCCTGGATTTTGTCCTACCCATAATAATATATCATTAAGGGAAGCATTAAAAATAAAAGAAGAGCATCCCGAGGCTGAAATATTAGTACATCCAGAATGTAGCGAAAAAGTCATCGAATTAGCTGATTTTGTTGGTAGTACGTCGCAAATAATAAAATATGCTAATGAATCAAACTCTAAAGAATTTCTGATAGGTACAGAAATGGGAGTTTTACACATACTAAGAAAACAGAATCCTAATAAGGAATTTGACCTATTATATCATAATTTATTGTGTCCAGATATGAAAAAGACAAGATTAGAAGACGTATTAAATGCTTTAATGTATGAACAACACGAGATTAATGTAGAGGAAGATATAAGGCAGAGGGCATTAATAGCTCTTAATAAAATGCTAGAGATAAGTTAATAGAGGTGAACCGTTTAATGTTAAAGGATTATTATGATGTCATAATTGTAGGTTCAGGATTAGCAGGGCTGTATACAGCCCTTAATTTGAATAAAGAATTACGTATAGCTATACTTTCAAAGGGTGAAATGAGCGAAAGCAACTCAAACCTAGCTCAAGGAGGAATAGCTGCTTGTATAAAGGATGACGATGATTTTTCCTATCATATAGAAGATGCTTTAATAGCAGGCTCACATCTAAATGACAAAGAAAAGCTTGAAACTATGATACAGGAAGCTCCACAAAATATTAAGAATCTCATTGAGCTTGGAGTAAATTTTGATAAAGATAGTGACGGAAACATAATGACTACAATGGAAGGTGGACACAGTAAAAGAAGGGTATTACACGCAGGTGGAGATGCTACTGGAAAAGAAATAATGAAAGCTTTAAAAGAAGAAGTGACTAAAATGCATAATATAACTGTGTGGGAGAATACTTTTGCTGTAGATATAATAAAAAAGGATGACATATGTGTAGGTTTACAAGTTATATGCAATAGGAAAACGTATAACCTATTCAGTAAGTTCGTAGTATTAGCCACAGGAGGGATTGGCTCCCTTTATAAAGATAGTACAAATCCAACCATAGCAACAGGTGACGGAATAGCTATAGGGTACAGAGCTGGATGTATTTTAAATGATATGGAGTTTATACAGTTTCATCCAACAGCTTTATATACTAAAAATGAAGGAAAGAAGTTTTTAATATCAGAAGCAGTAAGGGGAGAAGGAGCATTTTTAAGAAATAAATATGGAGAAAGATTTATGCTTAATATTCATCCCAAAGGAGAATTAGCATCACGGGATATAGTATCACAAAATATATATAAAGAGATGAGAGATACAAATAGTGAATACGTATATATAGACATTACACATAAAGATAAAGATTACTTACAAAATAGATTTCCTAATATATATAAAAAGTGTTTAGAAAATGGATTCGACATGTCAAAGGATTATATACCAGTAATACCAGTAGAGCATTACTTTATAGGTGGAATAGTAACAGATATTAATGGTAGGACTAACATAGAAAATCTATATGCCTGTGGAGAATGTGCTAATACAGGTGTTCATGGAGCCAATAGATTAGCAAGCAATTCTCTTTTAGAGTGTATAGTATTTGGTAAAAGAATAGCTAACCATATAAACTTTAATAAAGATAATGTTCAAGTACAAGAAGTAAATAAAACTGATGAGGTAAATATAAAGAAAAGAAAAGTTGACAATATTGTTGAAGACATTAAATATTTAGTAAGAAACATAATGAGTGATTATGTAGGAATAGTTAGAACAGAAGTAGGCTTGATAAAAGCAAATGAGATTATCACGAGAATGTTAGAAGCTATTTCAAATAAAAGAAATTATTCTATTGATTATTTAGAGGTTATTAATATGCTTACTGTAGTAAAATTAATCATAGATAGTAGTTTAAAGAGAAAAGAAAGTATCGGATGTTATAAAATAGAGAATATATAAGATTATGCAAGGAGAGAGACTTAAGATGCAAAGATTTCATATAGAAGAGATAGTTAAGAAGGCATTATTAGAGGATATGAATAATGGTGACATAACAACCGATAATTTAATAGATGAAGAAAGTATAAGTGAAGCAGAAATAGTTGTAAAAGAAGATGGTGTAATAGCAGGGTTAGAAGTAGTAGAGACAGCTTTTAAATTTTTAGATGATAATATAGAAATTCAAAGGTTAGTTAACGATGGTGATGAGGCAAATAAGGGGACAGTTATCGTAAAATTAAAGGGAAAAACGAGAGCTATTTTATCAGCAGAGAGAACAGCTCTCAATCTTATTCAGCGAATGTCAGGAATAGCTACCCAAACATCGTTATATACTAAAAGAATAGAAAAATATGATGTGAAATTAGTTGATACTAGAAAAACTACACCTGGATTAAGAGCTTTAGAGAAATATGCAGTTAGGATGGGAGGAGGCTATAACCATCGCTTTAATTTATCTGATGCTGTTATGATAAAGGATAATCATATAAAAGCAGCCGGTGGAATTAAAGAAGCTATATCAACTTTAAGAGAAAAGATAGGTCATACAGTTAAAGTTGAAGTTGAAGTAGAAACTTTAACTGAACTTAAAGAAGCTATTGAAGCTAAAGCGGATATAGTAATGCTAGATAACATGAGTATAGAGGACATGAAAAAAGCAGTAGAAATAAATGAAGGTAGGGTTATACTAGAAGCTTCAGGTAACATTACATTAGATAATATTGAAGAAGTAGCTAAAACCGGTGTTGATGTTATTTCATCAGGAGCATTAACACATTCAGTTAAAGCTTTAGACATTAGCTTGAAGTTGAGGGATTGAAAATTGAAAATGTCGTCGACCTCCGGTGATGCAAAAACCCCCGAGGGTCGACAAACAAAAAAGTCCTTCAAATCCTGATAACTTCGTGATATAATATTTATGAAATGAAAAGGTTATAAATGGTAAACCTTTATTTTTACAGGTTTTTGATGGTTCTAATCGTACCAGTAGTGGAATTGAAACATACTTGTTGTAATCATACATAATAATAAAGTTAAAAGTTCTAATCGTACCAGTAGTGGAATTGAAACTTTTTATTAACGTTATGACCTTCTTTTTTTAATATTTGTTCTAATCGTACCAGTAGTGGAATTGAAACTAGGAATGGACTTATGTCAATATTTTAGACACAAAAAATCGAACATTTTTGTGATTTTAAATAGTA
>NZ_ARZA01000197.1 GCF_000387765.1 Caldisalinibacter kiritimatiensis | reverse complement strand
TAAACAATAATATTTTGTTTAACGGGTATATTATATATGAAATTATTTATTATGCAATACATTTAACAAAAAATTTATGGAGGGAGATAATATAATGAATTTTCAAAATGTAAAAAATTTTGACCCTGAAATTATGAAAGGAATTGATCTAGAAATTAACAGACAGAGAAATAAAATCGAGTTAATAGCATCAGAAAACTTTGTTTCAGAAAGAGTTATGGAAGTGATGGGAAGTCAGTTAACTAACAAATACGCTGAAGGCTATCCAGGAAAAAGATATTATGGTGGATGTGAATATGTAGATGTAGCTGAAGACTTAGCAAGAGAAAGACTAAAAAAGCTTTTTGGTGCAGAACATGCAAATGTACAACCACATTCAGGTTCAAATGCTAATTTAGCTGTATATTTTGCTGTACTAAAACCGGGAGATAAAGTATTAGGAATGAATCTTTCACATGGTGGTCACTTGACTCATGGAAGTCCTGTTAATATATCTGGAACATACTATAATTTTATCTCTTATGGTGTAAATAAGGAAACTGAAATAATAGATTATGAAGAAGTTAGAGAAATAGCTCTTAAAGAAAAACCAAAGCTTATAGTAGCTGGAGCTAGTGCATATCCTAGGTTTATAGATTTTAAAAAGTTTAGAGAAATAGCAGATGAGGTAGAAGCCTATTTAATGGTAGATATGGCTCATATAGCTGGTTTAGTGGCAGCAGGATTACATCCAAAC